>CAZGAX010000011.1:0-47554 GCA_964523745.1 uncultured Halobacteriales archaeon
CTACGCCCTCGTCGAGGACGAGCGCAAGGGCCGATTCGACCGCGAGAAGGCCGAGGAAGAACTCGGAATCCCCCCGGGACCCAAGTACTCGAAACTCCACCGGGGCGAGCCGGTCGAACACGACGGCCGGACGATCCAGCCCGACGAGGTTGTGGGGCCGCCACGGCCTGGTCGAAAGCTGGTCTACACCGGCGACACCCGGCCCTGCGACAGCGTCAGGAACGCGGCCGAGGACGCCGATTTACTGATCCACGACGGAACCTTCGCCTCGGATTACGCCGAGCGGGCACAGGAAACCGCCCACTCGACGGCGAAAGAAGCGGCCGAGGTGGCCAACGACGCCGACGCGAAGCGGCTGGCCCTGACGCACGTCTCGACCCGCTACGGCGGCGACGTGGGGCCGCTCGCCGACGAGGTGGAGGGTGCCTTCGAGGGAGAAAAAGCGTTCGTGGCGGACGACGGCATGGCCGTGGAGGTACCGTTCCCGGACTCGGACGACGAGTTCGAGATTTCGCAGTCGAAGTGGTAGACGGTTGAGTTGGAAGTTATCGTACCGGAACCGCCACCGCAAACAGCCAGAAAGCCCCGGAAAATCGACGTTCCAAACACCCCATCGACAGCGTACGGCAGCCTTTAGGCGTTCTCGTCCAAGTCCCGGGTAGATGAGTCGTCGGAAGGCAGTCAGTCGCCGGACCTACGCCCTGGTAGTCGTCGCGGCGGTCACCTACACGCTGTTGATGTTCGTCTGGTTCTCGCTGCCGGCCTACCTCACCACCATCACCGCCGACCTCGGGCTCTCGGACACCCAGGCCGGCATCGTCGTCGGGGCGGTCCCGCTTACCTACATCCCGCTCGGCCTGTTCTCCGGCGCCTTCGTCGACAGAGTCGGACCGGGCCGGAGCCTGGCGCTCGGCGCAGTGGTCTACGGCGGCGCCCAGGCCGGCCGGAGTGTCGCCTCCGGCTTCCCGTCCCTCCTCGCGTTGACCCTCCTGCTCGGCGTCGGCGCGACGGCCATCACGTTCGGCCTGCCGAAACTCGTCTCGACGCTGTTTCCCGCCGGCGAGACGGGTTTGCCGTCCTCGATCTACCTGATCGCCGCCTCGGCGGGGACGGCGACGGCCTTCGGCCTGGGGCGGCCGACGGTCGGGCCGGCACTCGGCGGCTGGCGACCGCTCTTTCTCTGGAGCGGGCTTGCGGCGATGGCCTACGGCGTCGGCTGGTACGTCCTCGCCAGGGCGGTCGACGTCGACGCCCGGGCCACCGACGGCGCGGGGTCGTTCTCGCCGGCCTCGGTCGGGGCCGACCTCCGGCAGGTCCTCGCCAACCGGAGCCTCCAGTGGCTGGTCGTCGTCGGGACGATGTACTTGCTTGTGAGTCACGGTCTCCAGGGCTGGCTGCCGACGATTCTCGAGGCACGGGGGCTCTCGGCCGACCTCGCCGGGCGGACGACGAGCCTCCTCGTCGTCGCCTACGCCGTCGGCATCTTCGCCGTCCCGGCGGTCGCTGACCGATTCTCCTCCCGACGGACGATGCTGAGCCTGTGTGGCCTGGCCATCGCGGCCGGCGTCGGCGGCCTCGTCCTCGGTGACACCGGCGCCCTGGCGCTGACCGGCGTCGTCGTCACCGGCCTCGGAGCCGGCGGGCTGTCGCCGCTCGTCCGGGCGATGCCGCCGGACCTGGACGGCGTCGGTCCCCAGCTCACAGGCACGGCGGTCGGCTTCGTCTTCGCCGTCGGCGAAATCGGTGGGTTCCTCGGCCCCGTGCTCGTGGGTTCACTCCGGGACGTCACCGGGTCATTCCTCCCCGGCCTGGTCGTCGTCGGCACCGGCGGACTGGTCGTGGTCGTCGCCGGCGAGCGCCTCCGGCGGACGGACTGACACACCACCGCAACTGCTTTGGGCCGACCGGGTCACGTCGGGTCCGATGACCGAGTTCCACCTCGTGGACGTCTTCGCAACGGAGCGGTACGCCGGCAACCAGCTGGCGGTCGTCGAGAGCGACGGGGACCTCTCCGCCGAGGAGATGCAAGCCATCGCCGCCGAAATGGGCTTTTCCGAGACGACGTTCGTCGAATCCCGGTCCCCTCCCTACCGGGTCCGTATCTTCACGCCGACAGACGAGATACCGTTCGCCGGCCACCCTACCCTGGGAACGGCGTGGGTCCTCCGGGAGCACGTCGCCGACGGGGCTCCCGACGAGGTCGTCCTCGACCTCGACGTCGGCGAGATACCCGTCGAAGTCCGGAAGACCGACGGCACCGAGACGCTCCGGATGCGCCAGCAGCCCCCGGAGTTCGGTGCGGTGCTGGACCACGAGGACCTCGCCGCCGTCCTCTCGCTCGACGCCGACCAGGTGGACCACGACTGGCCGGTCCAGGTGATTTCGACCGGCCTGCCGACGGTCGTCGTCCCGCTGGCCGACCTGAACGCCCTCACCGCAGCGAGCGTCGACGACGAGGCCTACGAACGAGTTACCGGCGACCGGGAGGCGAAAAACGTCCTGGCGTTCTGTGCCGACCCCCGGAGCGAGGACGACGACCTCGCCGTCAGGGTGTTCGCCCCCGGGTTGGGCGTCCCGGAGGACCCCGCGACCGGGTCGTCGAACGGCTGCCTGGCGGGCTACCTGGCCCGCCACGCCTACTTCGGGAGCGGCAGCGTCGAGGCCCGCGTCGAGCAGGGCTACGAGATGGGCCGACCGTCCCTGCTCCACCTCTCGGCGGTCGACCGGGGAGAGGCCGTCGACGTCGAAGTGGGCGGCAGGGTCGTCCCGGTGGCGACGGGCGACCTGCTGTAATCGCCCGACTGCGGTCACCTTTCCTGGTCCCGCGCCGGATTTATACGACGCGACTCCCTACGGCCGGCAGTGACAGGCCGTACGGCAGCGCTGGACGCGGTGATTTTCGGCGTCGACGTCCAGAGCGGCGACGTCCGTGGCGACGCCCCCTCCTTCGCCCTGGTCGTCCTGGCGGACGGGGAGATCGAGCGCGACGTGGTCACCTACCGGAAGCTCCGCCGCCGGATCGAGAGGGAGGAACCGGCCATCGTCGCGACGGACAACGCCTACGAACTCGCCGAAGACAAGGACGCTCTGGTGCACCTGCTGGGTGACCTCCCCGACGGGACGAGGCTCGTGCAGGTCACCGGCGCAGAACGGCCCGAACCCCTCTCGCGGGTCGCCAAGCGCCACGGCGTCCCCTACGGCAAGGACCCGATGCAGGAGGCCGAGGCCGCAGCCAGGCTGGCTGCCGCCAACGTCGGCCAGGTCGTCAGCGCGTTCACCGACGAGACCGAGGTCAAAGTCGCCAGGGGTCGGTCGACGGGGAAGGGCGGCTGGTCGGAGGACCGACACACCCGCCGGATGCACGGCGAGGTCAAGCGCCGCGCCAGGGAGATCGAGTCGACGCTCGAAGAGGCAGGGCTTGACTTCGAGGTGAACGCGACGGAGAAGTACGGCGGCTACAGCAACGCCGTCTTCACCGTCCAGGGCCGGCCCGAGGACATCCCCGTTTCACGGGGCCAGTCCAGCGACGTCCGGGTCGAAATCGAACGAGTCCGGCGCGACGGCATCGAGTTTCGGCCGCTGGCCAAGCGCCGCGACCCCGTCGTCGTGGGCGTCGACCCCGGCACCACGACGGCGGCGGCCATCGTCGGCCTCGACGGGAGTTTGCTGGACGTGACCAGTTCGCGGACCGTCGACACGGCCGACGTGGTCGAGTGGATCATCGAGCGAGGGCGACCGGTCGTCGTCGCGGCCGACGTGACGCCGATGCCCGAAACGGTAGAGAAGATCCGACGGAGTTTCGACGCCGCCGGCTGGACGCCGGACCGGGACCTGCCGGTCGACGAGAAGCTCCACCGCACCCGGGAGACGAGCTACGACGACGACCACCAGCGAGACGCCGCGGCGGCGGCCCTCTCGGCCTACGACGCCCACGCCGACCAGTTCGAGCGCATCGCGTCGAAGGTGCCGGCGCGCCAGGACCTCGGCCCGGTCGTCGCCCGAGTGGTGGCCGGCGAAGAAAGCGTCGAGGCAGTGCTGGCCGACCTGTCGGACGAGGGCGGGGAGAGCGAGGACGGCGACGAGACCGAGCACACCGAACGGGAACTCACCGAAGAGGAACGGACCATCCGACGGCTCCGGTCGCGGGTCGACCGGCTGGAGGACCACGTCGAGAGCCTGGAAGAGACCGTCGAGACGAAAGACGACCGGATCGACACGCTGGAGACCGAACTGTCGGCGGCAAAGCGCGAGGAGCGCCGCGAGGCCAGGGAGCGCCGGGAGGTACAGCGCCTCGAACGGACCACAGACCGGCTGGAGCGGGAGCGCGACGATGCCAGGGAACGCGTCGCGGAACTCGAGGGCAAGCTCGAACGGCTGAAGGCACTCTGGCGGCTCGACCACTCGAACTTCGCCGACGTGGCCGAGAAGAAGGCGGGGCTCGTCCCCGTCAAGGTAATCGACCAGTTCACCGTCGACGCCATCGAGGACGCCGACGAGCGGTTCGGCCTGGCGCCCGACGACGTGGTGATGCTCCGGGACGCCAGCGGCGCCGGGCGGTCCAGCGCCGAACGGCTGGCCGAGGTCGAGCCGAAGGTCGTCCTCCGGAACGGCCAGCTCTCGGACGTCGCCGACGAGATACTGTTCGACGCGAACGTTCCGGTGGCCCCCGCCGATACGGTCACCGTTCAGGAGGTAGACGAACTGGCCGTCGCTCGCGAGTCGGAGGTCGAGAACGCCGTCACTGACTGGGAGGAGCGGGCCGAAGAGCGCGAACGCCAGCGCCGCGGCGAGATGGTCGACCGGCTGATCAGCGAGCACCGGGCCGACCGGACGGAGAGCTAGAGGTCGGAGTTGGCGGACCGTCCTCAGGCCTCGGGCCCTTCGTCCTCGGCCAGGACAGCCGAACTGCCGTTCTCAGTGTCCGCCCAGACTACCTCCGCCGTGTAGTCGGCGCTGGCCGAAAGCGTCACCGAGTCGCCGGCGACCACGGCCGGAGCGCCGTCCACCTCGCCGCTCGCGGAGCCGTCGAGGTCGGGCCAGGCCCCGAAGTGGCCGAGGTTCTCTCCTCGCACGACGAGTTCGGTCGCCGGAATCGCATCGCCGCCGCTGTGGACGATTTCGAGCGTGTCGTCGGCCGAACTGTAGTCGAAGCTGAAGGCGGCCGTCGGAGCGATCGTCTCCGGTTCGCTGCCGAGGCCGAGGAAGAACGAGGAGACGACGGCCATCGGGATCAGCGGCAGGTAGCCCCGGCCGTCGTCGGTCACGATGCGGACGGTCGACCCGTCCTGGCTGACCTCGGTGGCGTCGACGACGGCCTCGAGTTCCGCTGCGAGCTCCTGGTTTTGCTGGGCGCCGGCAAGTTCCGTGGCGGCCAGCGCCAGCAAGCCGTCTGCCGCATCGGCGACGTCACCGGCCGCCGACTTCGACGGAGCCTCTAGCACGACGGTCCCGCCACGCGAACCGCCGCCACGGTACAGCGCACCGTAGCCGCTCGTGACCTCACCGAACGCCGAGACGGCGACCGAGGCGTCGTCGGCCTCGGGGTCGAACGACTCCGGCACGGTGAAGGCAAACCGGGCGTAGCCCGACGGGGCCGCGACGTAGCCCTCACGGAGCGGGCCGGAGACGGCTGAGGCGTTGCCGGCCTCGACGTCGAGGGCAGCCCGGACCTGTGACGGCGTACCCACCGCGAAGGCGCCGTCGGCGGTGACGGCCAGCGCGACGTTCGAGGCCTGGTAGACCGTCTGGCCGGCGTGGGTCGAGGTCTGGACCTGGCCGGCGGCCTGGAACTGCTCGGTGACCGTGGCCTCGTCCCAGTCGGCCCAGACGATGGCGCCGACGCCGGCGTCGGCGTAGCTGCCGAAGACGAGAACCTCCGAGGCCTTCCGGGGGTCGAGACCCGTCTGTGACTGGACGCGGTCGAGGCCGGCCTCGACGTCTATCTGGTAGCTCGGCGTGGCCTGCGTTCCCACCTCCGAGAGGCGCTGGCGGAGCAGGTCGTCGTTCAGGAGGCGCGTCACGTCGACGTGGACGAGCACGTCGCTGGACTCCGGCGCCCGGTCGGTCCGTGGCGCGCTGCCGGTGGCGCCGTCACCGCCGTCGTTACCGTCCGAGCCGTCGCCGCCATCGCCGCCCAGAGGGCCCAGACAACCGCTCAGTGTGCCGAGTGCCGCGAGCGTCGTTCCCGCCCGGAGGACGTTCCGGCGGGTGCAGGAGGGATCTGCCATGTTCCTCCGATGTGTGAACGTCCGTGAATAAACTGTCGGTTGGCTCGAACGAAGAGACTGCGGGCCAACGCCGCCGTCTCCGCGAGTATCCCGGTGGACTGTGCCGCAGAAATGGCCGTTCTCGCTACGGCATGCCGCCGAGTCCCATCGCCTGCATCAGGTTCCGCAACATCCCGAACACGACCAGGCCGAGCCCCGCCAGCACGAGGGCGATTCCACCCGCAATCACCAGGCTCTCCAGCGCGACGACGACGATACCCGCCGCGAGGACGAGCAGCCCGACCGCGCCGACGAGACCGAGTTTGTCGAACATACCCCGAAGTCCCCCGCCCGGGGCTTAAGCCTCCCCGTTAGGCACCAGTGTGGTGCGTGTTAGCACGATTAGTCAGATGTTGCAAAACTTAAACCGTCTCCCCGCCGAACTGTCGGCCATGAGCGACAACGAGGGCAGAAAGGACCTGCGCATGCCCGACGACGACGAGGTGTTCGCCGTCGTCACGGACATGCTCGGAGCCAATCGCGTCAAAGTACGGTGTATGGACGGTGTCGAGCGAACGGCCCGCATTCCCGGGAAGATGCAAAAACGCATCTGGATCCGCGAGGACGACGTCGTCCTCGTCGAGCCCTGGGACTGGCAGGACGAGAAGGCAGACATCTCGTGGCGCTACGAGAAACAGGAGGCAGACCAGCTGCGCGAGGAGGGACACATCCAGGACTAGCATGCACCGCCGCTACGGCACCCCGACCGGATCGCGGCTCCGCCGATCCCCTCTCTTTTCTCCCGGCGGGAGTCACTGACCATGAGCGACTACGGGCTCGTCGACACCGAGGAGGCCGAGGTGCCCGGCGACGAGTGGGAGGAAGTCGATGTCAGCGACACCGAAGCCGACCGGATCGCCAGGAAGCGCGACCGGGAGTTCAACGACTTCCGCGAGCGGATCAAGGACGCCGACCAGTTCAAAGTCGAAGAGTCGGTCTTCGACGAGGCGACCTACGGCGCGCTGTACAAGCTGGTCCAGGACGGCTACGTCGAGGCGTTCGGCGGGCCGATATCGACCGGAAAGGAGGCCAACGTCTACGAGGCCCTCGGCGGGTCGACCGCCGCCGAGGCGCTCGACGACGGGGGCCAGCCGGAAGTCGCCGTCAAGGTCTACCGGATCAACGCGTCGGACTTCCGGGACATGCGTGGCTACCTGGAGGGCGACCCCCGATTCGAGGGCATCGGCTCGGAGAAGAGCGAGGTGGTCAAGGCCTGGGTCCGCAAGGAGTACGGCAACCTGGAGCGAGCGCGAGACGCCGGCGTCAGGGTCCCGGAACCGCTGGGCGTCGAGCGAAACGTCCTCGTCATGGAGTACATCGGCGCCGAATCGGGGCGGGCCAAGCGGCTCAACGAGGTGGAAGTCGAGAACCCCGAGACGGCCTTCGAGGTAGTCAGGGAGTACATGCGCCGGCTCTACAGCGCCGGCCTGATACACGGCGACCTCTCGGAGTACAACCTCGTCGTCCACGATGGCGAGTTAGTGGTGATCGACCTCGGCCAGGCGGTAACGGTCCACCACCCCAACGCCGATGACTTCCTCCGGCGGGACTGCGATAACGTCGCCGCCTTCTTTCGCCGGCAGGGCCTGGACGTGACGGCAGACGGCCTGGCCGACTTCGTCACGGGGCCCGACGTGGACCAACAGTCCACCGGGTGAACTGGCCCGCGGTCGAGCCACGGGGCTTCCTGTTTCCGCGGTGTTGTGCCTCCACTCCGGTCCAGGGCTACGAGCGGGCCAACTCGATGAAGGGAACGTAGCGGAGCGCTTGCGCCGGAAACACGCGCTCGCAGATACGTGCTTCAGTTCTCTGCCAGGAGTGGCTTTGAAGTTCTCCGATACGTTTGCAACTCGCCGTGGACCCAGTCTCGAATTTCGGGATCGGTGGTGTCGATGATTCCACAAACGGTTCCGGTTTTGTACGCACCAATGATGGCAGAATCGTCCAGTAAAACGATCATGAATTCGATGCTGTCCTGAACTTGCCGTAGGTCGACGGACTCGTTCCGCTGCAGGCCACGCCACGCGGTTTCGTGGTTCGTCTTGAACGTCTCGACCCTGGTAGCCGGAATGATCATGCAACAGCGTTGAAGTCCCCCGAACTCCACGTTCTGTAAGAATTCGTCGATACACATGGGGTGGTAATAGGGGGCAGCTATCTGGACCGTCGAAGCGTTTTGAATGTGCGTGACGAGCGTCGTGAGCGGAGCGAACGGAGCCGCTTCGGTCGCCATTTGGACGGAGGAGGATCGCAGGCGAGTGATGTCGAAATCGAATTCGGATAAGGGGAGTGCTCCCGCGATCTCTTCGAGGTCCGCAACTAAATCGGTGGTTTCTTTGATCGTCCTGAAATCCTCGACGACTAGCTCGCCCAGCGGAGTGAGCCGGTATCGACCGTTCGGTCCTTTCGAAATCCAATTTCGGTCCCGGAGTTGAGAGACGTTCCGGTGAATGGTCGAACGGGACTCCTCGAGGGTATCACGCAACGAGCTAACGTCCCGTGGGCTGCTTTGCAACTTCTCGAGGATCGTCCCACGCAACGCCGTACTTGCCAGGAATTTCAGGGCTTCATCGGTCAAACCACCCACCTCGGTTTACCGGTAATTGAGCGGGGCGCTACCCGTCCACGGTCGTTCAGTTGCACACGCAGGGAAATCACCGCTGGACCGGGTCCTACCCCGCAGGCGGTAGACCACGGTAGGCAGTCGTAGTTATATCGCAGCATGGACTGAACAAGGGCGACATGAATATTAACAGTAGTGAATTATATTGGAAAATTTATATTAGCTCCTTCTCGGAGGCTGACGAGAGCGGCGTTCTCTGTAGCGTTCCGTCTCGGGATTTTGCCCGGTGAGCAGCCTATCACGCGTGTCGTTCGGAGGTACCGACGGCTATGGATCGGTTTCGACTGTCCTATCCGACGAGATGTTTCACCCCGTGGGACTTCTCGCCAACTTAGATTTCGTACCAGTTTTGTATTCTAATTACCTAGTTATACAGTAATCAAACCCAACGTTTTGGTTGCCATGTCGAAAGGCACCAGCGATCGATCGGTACGTCGAGCAGACGTGCTCAGGCGCACGGTTCTCAAATCGGGCTCGGCCCTCGTCGGGGCTGGGCTGATAACTGGTGGCGGTGCTGCGAGAGGGGCGACCGAATACGTCGGCTACGCGTACGATCCGAAAACGAAGGAGATCCAGGGTCGGGCGACGGCTCGCCTGACCGAGGCATACGACGACCTCGTGGGAACCCTCGACGTCAACGGACTCCGGATCCCCGTGAATCAGAAGGCGAACTCGAAAGTGGAGGTTCCGTCCGCCGACGGCCCTCGTCCTGCGGGTCGATTCGACTTCGAGAAAGGAACGTCGTTCAAACGCCACGGACACGATTTGGGCGTACAGATCATGGCAACCCCGAACTACAACGTGGCCGGTGTTGCCGAATACACGTTAGGCGGGGGGCCGGACGACCGCTCCGACATCAGTTCGGCGTTCGTGGTCAAGCCGAAGACTAGCGGTCGAACCGAGCAAGAGATTCTCGATATTATCGGGACCGAGGTTCTGGGTGGTGGGAAGCGATGAGCGACTTCGACGCCGGTGGCCTCGGGGGCGATGCTGCCGACGGCACGTACGACGCAGAATACTACCTCGGCGTCCACGGCTTCGACTGGGAGAAGGGCTATCCCTACGACGAAATCGGGTACGAGGACGACAACCGCTGGCATCTAGAGGGGTACTTCAACCAAACGCCGTCGTGCTATCATTGTTCGTTCTCCGGGGACAAGGTGTGGTTCCAAATTCACAACACCGACGACGACTGGGAAACTGACTTCCGCAGGCCCTATCCCACGGAGGATTCGATGTGTGACGGAAACGATTTCAGCGAATTGTTCGACATCGTTGCCGCCTTCCACCCGTACCTCGGCGCGGCTAACGCAGCTATCGACATGGTAGTTGGGAGCTGTGGAAACGTGGACAACAAACCGTACGACTACCTCAAGTGGGAGATCCCGCTCGAGTACGGGTCCGCACTGCCGACGGACCAGGACGACGCGGTAGGGGCACGTACCGACGTCTACAACGAAGCCCCCGCAAGCGACGACAAGGAGTGGGTCTGGTGTTCGTCGAAGTTCCAATACATGGGAGTGCAACGTCGGTCGTACTGGTGGGACCAGACAGACTGGGCAGGTGACTGGGTAAAGTACGACCCGGTCTGATAGCGGTAACTCGTCGGTACTGTTTCGCCGTTCCTCCCGTTTTCGAGTTACCGACGGGATTTCGGACACCGGACCGATTCTATCGTCCTGACGAACGAGCACACCGGACGGTGGTGCTCGGCCTCCCGAGATCCCGTTTGCGTCGCATCGTCGATTCGCCGACAGGACCCGGACGTGACGGCAGACGGCCTGGCCGACTTCGTCGCGGGACCCGACGCGGACGCCTGACTCGACGCCAACGTACGGGTCGATATCTCCGTAAGATTGACTATACTGCTTACGTGTAGGCCTGTATGCAGGGCGCCGAGGCTTCGGGGCTGACCGCGCGACTTCTCTCGGAGATCTTCGATGCCGTCGACGACATCGTATACGTACTCGACGAGGACGGCGGCGCCTACCTCTGGAACGACCAACTCGAGGAGACGACCGGCTACACGACCGAGGAGATCGCCGGGATGGAGCCTCGGAAATTCCTCAGGCCGGACGACCAGGAACATGCCCCCGGATTCGGGGCGGCGATCGAGTCACTCGGAGACAGTCGGATCGTCCTCGACATCGTGACAAAAGACGGCGAGACGATCCCCCACGAATTCCGGGGAACGACCTTCGAGAGTCCGGACACGGGCGAGGTGTACCGGTGTGGAATCGCCCGAGACGTGAGCGACAGGCTGGCACGCGACCGGGAACTGGAGCGCTACGAGACCATCATCGAGAGCGTCGGCGACGGCGTCTACGTCCTCGACGAGGACATGCGGTTCTCGTTCGTCAACGACGCGCTCTGTGAGATGCTCGGCCGGAGCCGAGAGGAACTGCTCGGCACCGACGCCCGGGACTTTTTCGCCGACGAGGACGAACGAGCGGCGGCCGACGAGGTCCGCGAGGAGGCGATCGCAGGCGACCTCACCCCGAGAACGGTATCGGGGTCAGTGACGACACCTGACGGGCGCGAGGTCGACCTCGAATCACGGTACATGCTCCTCCGGGAACCCGAGGACGGCGAGTTTCCCGGGAGCGCCGGCGTGATCAGGGACGTCACCGAGCGCAACCGCCGCGAAGAAGAACTCAGCCGCCAGCGCGCACTCCTCCACGGCATCCTGAACGCCGTTCCCGACGTGATCTTCGCCTTCGACGAGGCCGGCGATCCCGTGGCCGAGGAGTTCATGCTCGACGAAGTCGCGGGCTACTCCGCCGAGGAACTGACCGAGAAGAGCCCGCTCGAACTCGTCCCACCCGAGGAACGAGGGACGTTCGGCGAACTGATTGCCGAGGTCATCGATACCGGCGCGGTCGTCTCCCGCGAGTCGGCGCTGGTAGCCAAAGACGGGACCCGGATCCCCTACGAATTCCGGGCCACCAGGTTGACCGACGAGGACGGCGAGGTGCTCGGCATCGTCGGCTCGGGCCGCGACGTCACCGAGCGCGTCGAACGGGAGCGTGCCCTGGAGCAGCGACGCGACGAACTCGAGACGCTGAACCGGATCAACGAACTCCTCCTGGCGACGACGCGGGAACTCGTCGAGACGTCCAGCCGGGACGCCGTCGAACGCTCGGTCTGCGAGCGCCTCGCAGACTCGGACTTCTACCGGTTCGCCTGGATCGGCGAGCGGTCGGTCGGTGCGGACCGACTGGTCCCACGGGTCAGCGCCGGCGACCACGACGGATACCTCGAGGACGTCACGGGAACGGACGACGAGAGCAGTGTGGGACCGGGGCCCGACGAACTGGCACTCGAGACCGGCGAGGTACAGGTGGTCAACGTCGACGACGAGGCGGTTGCCCCGTGGCACGAAGCGGCCGTCGAGCGCGACATCGAATCCATAGCTGCCGTGCCGCTCCGGCAGGGCCGGACGGTCTACGGCGTACTGATGGTGTACGCAACCAGACCGGACGCCTTCAGCCGGCGCGAGCAGGCCGGCTTCCGCGTCCTCGGCGAGACCGTCGGGTTCGTCATCGGGGCGCTCAAACGCCGGGACCTGCTGTTTGCCGACTCGGTCGTCGAACTGGAGTTCGGGCTCGCCGGCGACGAGTCGTCGTTCGCCCGTCTGTCGGACGACCTGGACTGTACGCTTTCGCTCGACGGCTACGTCGCCGTCGGTGACGACTGGCTGCTCTACCTGGACGTCGAGGGAGCCGATCCAGGGGACGTCGTCGAGCGGTTCTCCGAGGAGGCGGCCGTCGCGTCGGCGCGGGTCGTCGCCGACGAAGGCGACCGAAAGCGCGTCGAAGTGACGTTCGGCGAGTCGGCACTGCTCGACGCGGCGGCGGACGTCGGGGCGACGATCCGGTCTGCGTCGGTCGAGGCGGGAGACGGCCGGATCGCGCTGGAACTGCCCGGCACTGCCGACGTCCGCGAGGTCGTCGACCTCGTGACGGACGCGGTGCCCGGGTCGACGTTGCTGGCTCGCCACGACCGGGACGGTTCTCCGCAGGCGCCGGGGACGCCGGGTGGCCTCGTCGACCGGCTCACCGAACGCCAGCGACAGGCGGTCACCGTCGCCTTCCGCGCCGGCTACTTCGACTGGCCCCGGCAGTCGACCGCCGAAGAGGTGGCCGACGCGCTGGACATCGCCCCCGCCACGCTGCACGGCCACCTCCGGAAAGCCCAGGGGTCACTGCTGGCCAGTCTGCTGGACGAGCGGCGACGGCAGGAGAACTAGTCGAGTCCGGACTCCGGGTTTCGGTCACTCGGGGCAGTAGACCCCGTCGGCGTTGCGGCCCCGACAGCTCGGGTAGATCTCGCACGAGGCGACGTTCGTGGCGTCGTCGGGGCGCATCTCCAGATACATCTCGCCGGTTCCCCCGGCGGGACCGTCCCGTCGTCGTTCGCGAGCAGCGTCTCCCTGGCCTACGCGATTGGCGGCGTTCTCGCCATCGTCGGCCTGCTGATGGTGCTCGGCGTGACGGCCGCCATCCACGGGTGACGGCGGTCCGACGTGGCCCGGTCATCCCGTGAAGGCCCCGTCTTCGAGCAAGCGCGTCAGCTTGTCGGCGGCAGCTTCGTGCTCGAGGCCGTCGGGCTTCGAAAGTCCCGGGCCGCCCTCGGGACCCTCCACGACGACTATCCCGACCATCCCCTGGCCCTCGTGGGGTTTGCAGAAGTAGTTCCAGACGCCGGGCGTCTCGAAGACGAAGTTGAAGCTCGTCCCGGGGTCACCGGCGCCACCGAACTCGGAGTTGAACGGCGTTTCGACGCCCGAGGGGATACGCTGGGGCCTGTCGTAGTTGGGGTGGTAGGTCGTAACCGTGTGGCTGGTCTCCTCGAAGTGCCAGACGACCGTCCCGCCGGTCTCGACCCAGGCTACGGCCGGAGTGAACACGTGTGTGCCGGCACCCTGGTCGGTTTCGAGGACCGTGGCGTCGACGTCGACGCGCGACTGCAGGTCGTCGGGACCGCCGACGACGTCGGCACCCGGCGGCCGGGCGGCGTCGCCGTCGCCGCCGGTCGGCGTTCCGGTGCTGGTCTCGCCGTCGCTACTACCGCCGTCCGTCCCGCTGCCGTCGGAGTTGCCGTCGTCGGTACTACCGCCGCCTCCACTGCAGCCGGCCACCGAGACGCCGGCGGCGACGAAACCCGTCCGCAAGACGTCTCGCCGGGTGAGCCGACCGACCGGCAGATCGTCCGAGCCGCCGCCACGCGTGGATTGGTCGTGGGTCATACCGGAAGTGATCTGCCGGGGTGTCAATGTATCCGGTCGCTACGTGCTTCGCGAGCCCCGTACTGGCGGCGAAAGGGTAGTGACGGCGGGACGGTGAGTCAGGTCCCGTCCACCGGATCCTCGAACGATTCCAGCGCGTCGAGACGGGCCTCGAAGTCGTCCATCCGGTCGCGGTGTGACTCGATCCACGACCGCTGGACCGCGACGATCTGGCGGAGCATCGCGATCAGTCGTCGCTGACGTTCGAGCCGGTCTTCGAGGTCGTCGGTCCCGTCGGGTGCGTCCCCGCCGGCGCCGTCGCATCCGACCTCGTCGACTGCCGCCGGCGTTCTCGGTCCCCCAGGACCACCGGGATGTGAACCCTGCTGCATACCTACCAGCACCGTCTCGACGGCCATCAAGCACGACACTACGTACGTAGCGACTGGCGGGACCTGGCCGGGGCCCCGTGCGAAGCTTTCAAACCCCGCTCCCACGTATCTGGAGACAGAGCAATGCAGCACGTGAAGATTCCGCAGGACCGCATCGGCGTTCTCATCGGCGCGGGTGGCGAGACGATGCGCGAGATAGAGCAGGCCGCCGAGGTGCGTCTGGACATCGACAGCGAGACCGGGTCGGTGAAGATCGAACAGAACGGCGACCCCGTCACGGCGCTGAAAGGCCCGGACATCGTCAAGGCCATCGGTCGGGGATTCGCCCCTGACGACGCCCTCTCGCTACTGGACGACGACATGATGATGTTCGACGTCATCGACATCGACGCCGCGGCCCGCAACAAGAACGACCTCCGGCGCCAGAAGGGCCGTCTCATCGGCGAGGACGGCCGGACACGGGAGCTGATGGAGGAACTGACCGGCGCCTCCGTGGCCATCTACGGCTCGACGCTAGCGGTCATCGGCGGACCGCGCCAGGTCGAGGCCGTCCGGGAAGCCGCCGAGATGATCCTCGACGGCGCGCCCCACGGCTCTGTCTACTCCTACCTGGAACGCAAGCGTAACGAACTGAAGCACAAGGGGCTCGAGTACCACCAGTTCCACGGCTGAGTGTGGGTTTCGAACGGTCAGACGGGTAACGGACCGAGCGCACTCCTGCACTCGTGGCACAGACCACACGTACCTCGGAGACCCGATGAGACGTACGTCCGATTTCCAGCAGCCGAACCCCACGCTTTTCACCGCCGGCCGCCTCACCACCGGACGATGAGTCGGGCGCGAAAGCCGGAGTGGCTCAAAACGCGGCCGCCGACGGGCGAGCGCTTCACCGAGATCAAGTCCACCCTCCGGGAACACGACCTGCACACCGTCTGCGAGGAGGCCAACTGCCCCAATTTAGGCGAGTGCTGGAGCGGGCACGACGGCCCAGGAACTGCGACGTTCATGCTGATGGGCGACCGGTGCTCGAGGGGCTGTAACTTCTGTGACGTCGAGACCGGCGGGATGGAGCCGCTCGACCCCGACGAACCCGAAAACGTCGCCGACGCCGTCGCGGAAATCGGCCTCGACTACGTCGTCCTCACCTCGGTCGACCGCGACGACCTACCCGACCAGGGTGCCGGCCACTTCGCCGACACCATCCGTGCCATCAAGGACCGCGACCCCTCTATCCTCGTCGAGACCCTGATCCCGGACTTCCAGGGGGAAAGTTCCCTCGTAGGAAAGATCGTCGACGCGGAGCCGGACGTTATCGCCCACAACGTCGAGACCGTCGACCGACTCCAGTGGCCGGTCAGGGACCGGCGAGCGGGCTACGAGCAGTCGCTCTCGGTGCTCCGGCAGGTCGCCGAGGAGTCCGACGCGTACGCGAAGACCTCCATCATGCTCGGCGTCGGCGAGTACCACCACGAGGTCTACCAGACGCTTTCCGACCTGCGGTCGGTGGGCGTCGACGTGGTGACGCTGGGACAGTACCTCCAGCCCTCCCGCTCGCACCTCGAGGTCTCGGAGTTCGTTCACCCGGACGTCTTCGACACCTGGCGGCGGGTCGCCGAGGAGGAGCTGGGCTTCCTGTACTGTGCCAGCGGTCCGATGGTCCGGTCGTCGTACCGCGCCGGCGAGCTGTTCGTCGAGGCAGTTCAGGAAGAGGGCGTTTCCGTCGAGGACGCCCGGCGCCGGGCGGCCGACGCCGCTGGCCACTGAACCGGAGTCGGCCACCGACCGAAACCGGTCGTCAACGGCAATTGTTGAACGAGAGCGTGCACCGCTGGAAGAAGGAGAACACATCTGGTTACCTGATAGGATACCGCGCGCGAGCAACGGCTCGCAAAAATTCGTAGTGTGATAACACGGCGCATCGAAAACGAACGTCCAATTATTCAGGTATATATGGGCCGATTTGTGGCCAATATTGGAGTGGAATCGTCCGATCCGGGGTTCCGGGACGGCAATATCGGCACCGAAACAAAGCTACTTGGGAAAACCATATTACCGAGCCTGGAGACGTTTCTACCATGCTTCGGAGGTTTTTCGCATGAGTATGCTACAGCGCGATCCGAACGACCGGATCGGCATCCTCGACGAGGACGGAAAGGTACGCGAGGGGGCGACGGTCCCCGACCTGTCCGACGACGACCTCGTCGAGATGTATCGAGAGTTGAAGCTCGGCCGGCACTTCGACCAGCGGTGCGTGAGTCTCCAGCGCCAGGGCCGGATGGGGACCTACCCGCCGCTCTCGGGCCAGGAAGCCGCCCAGATCGGGAGTGCAAGAGCCCTCGACGAGGACGACTGGCTGTTCCCGAGTTACAGAGAACACGTCAGCGCCTACATCCAGGGCTGGTCGCTGGAGAACATCCTGCTGTACTGGATGGGTACCGAGGAGGGCAACGTCGCTCCCGAGGACGTCAACACGTTCACCGTCTCGGTCCCCATCGCCACGCAGATTCCCCACGCCACCGGCGCGGCCTGGTCGGCGAAGCTACGCGACAGGGACCAGGCGTTCCTCTGTTACTTCGGGGACGGCGCCACCTCGGAGGGGGACTTCCACGAGGGGCTGAACTTCGCCGGGGTCTTCGACGTCCCGGCGGTGTTCTTCTGTAACAACAACCAGTGGGCCATCTCGGTCCCGAGAGAGCGCCAGACCGCGAGCGAGACCATCGCCCAGAAGGCCCACGCCTACGGCTTCGAAGGCGTCCAGGTCGACGGGATGGACCCGCTGGCGGTCTACCAGGTCACGAGAGACGCCATCGAGAAGGCAAAGAGTGACGACCCGCAAGGCGACCCGAGCGTCGGGAGAGCGACCCGGCCGACGCTCATCGAGGCCGTCCAGTACCGCTTTGGCGCCCACACGACCGCCGACGACCCGTCGGTCTACCGGGACGACGACGAGGTAGAGCGCTGGAAGCGCAAGGACCCCATTCCGCGCATGGAAGCGTTCCTCAGGGACCGGGGGCTACTCGACGACGAGAGCGTCGACGCCATCGAACAGGAGATCAGCGACCAGGTGGCCGACGCCATCGACGCCGCCGAGTCTCACGACCGGCCGGACCCCGAGGAGATATTCGCCCACGTCTACGAACACATGCCCCAGCGCCTCGAGGAACAGCTACAGTACCTGAAGGACCTGCGTTCCCGTCACGGCGACGAGGTGCTACTCGAATGAGCCAGGCAGAACAAACCCAGAGCCTCACCCTTGTCCAGGCGGTCAGGGACGGGCTGTACGGCGAGATGGAACGCGACGACGACGTCCTCGTGATGGGCGAGGACGTCGGCGAGAACGGCGGCGTCTTCCGGGCCACCCAGGGCCTGATCGAGGAGTTCGGTGAGAACCGGGTCATCGACACGCCGCTGGCCGAGTCGGGCATCGTCGGCACCGCCGTCGGCATGGCCGCCTACGGCCTCCGTCCGGTGCCCGAGATCCAGTTCCTCGGATTCATCTACCCTGCATTCGACCAGATCGTCTCCCACGCTGCCCGGCTCCGGACCCGCTCCCGGGGCCGATTCACCTGCCCGATGACGATCCGGGCGCCCTACGGCGGTGGCATCCGGGCCCCCGAGCACCACTCCGAGTCGACGGAGGCCTTCTTCGCCCACCAGCCCGGCCTCAAGGTCGTAATTCCCTCGACGCCCCGCGACGCCAAGGGGCTGCTCGCGGCCTCCATCCGCGACCCCGACCCGGTGGTCTTCCTCGAACCCAAGCTCATCTACCGGGCCTTCCGCGAAGACGTCCCCGACGAGGACTACACTGTGGAGCTGGGTGAAGCGGCCGTCCGACGGGAAGGCACCGACGTCTCGGTGTACACGTGGGGTGCGATGACGAAGCCGACCCAGGAAGCGGCCGAGGAACTGGCCGAGGAGGGCATCGACTGCGAAGTGGTCGACCTCCGGACGCTGTCGCCGCTGGACGAGGACACCATCAAGGAGTCGTTCCAGAAGACCGGCAGAGCGGTCGTCGTCCACGAGGCGCCCAAGTCCGGCGGCCTGGCCGGCGAGATCATCGCCACCATCCAGGAGGACGTACTCCTCTACCAGGAGGCACCCATCAACCGGGTGACGGGCTTCGACACGCCGTTCCCGCTGTACGCCCTGGAGGACTACTACCTCCCGGAGGCCGCACGCATCAAGGACGGCATCCGCGAGACCGTGGAGTTCTAGCGATGTTCGAGTACGAACTCCCCGACGTGGGCGAAGGCGTCGCAGAGGGCGAAATCGTCGCCTGGCACGTCGAGCCCGGGGACGAAGTCGAGGAGGACGACGTGCTCGCCGAGGTCGAGACGGACAAGGCGGTCGTCGACCTGCCCGCGCCGGTCTCCGGCGTAATTCGCGAGCTCCACGCCGAGGTGGGCGACATGGTTCCGGTGGGTGACGTCGTCGTCACCATCGACACCGACGGGGACGCCGTGGCGGCTTCCGATACGGCCGCCGAAACGGACGGCACGGCCACGGACGGTACCGAGGCCGAAGCCAGCGAGGCAGGTGTCGAGGAGGAGACGGCCGCCGAGGCCGAGCCTTCCACGAACGGCCAACGGGTGTTCGCACCGCCGAACGTCCGCCGGCTGGCCCGCGAACTCGGCGTCGACGTCGGTCAGGTCTCGGGCTCCGGACCCGGCGGTCGCGTCACCGAGATGGACGTCCGCGAGGCGGCCGGCGCCGGCGGGTCCGACGACGAGACCGTCGAGGAGGCCATCGACGAGGTGGCAGAGGAACCCGAGGTGGGCGACGAGGTGTCCGGCGGAGAGAGCGGACCGAAATCCGCAATCAGGCGGACCGACGAGACCGGAAGCGAGACGGAATCGGTCCCTGCAGTCGAGCCAGAGAAGTCGGCCGACCGGGAGCGAACCCTGGCAGCGCCGGCAACCCGAAAGGTCGCCCGGGAGAAAGGCGTCGACCTCGACGCCGTCCCCACGGAGAAGTCCCGCCACGGCGAGGCCTTCGTCGAAGTCGAGGACGTCCAGGCATACGCCGACGCCCAGCAGGCCGCACAGGCCGCCGACGCGTCGGCGGTCCAGGCCGGTGCTGGCGGGGGTGGTGCGGCCGGTGGCGCCGCACCCCAGCCTGCCGAGGGCGAGCGGGAGACCCGCGAGGCCTACAAGGGCATCCGCCGGACCATCGGCAAGAAGATGGCCGAGTCGGCCTACACGGCGCCCCACGTCACCCACCACGACACCGCCGTCGTCGACTCGCTCGTCGAGGCCCGCGAGGCGCTCAAGCCCCGGGCCGAAGAGCAGGGCATCCACCTCACCTACATGCCGTTCGTCCTCAAGGCAGTCGTCGCCGGGCTCAAGGAGTATCCCGTGCTGAACACGAGCCTCGACGAGGAGAACGAGGAGGTCGTCTACAAGCACTACTACGACCTCGGCGTCGCGACGGCCACCGACGCCGGGCTGATGGTGCCCGTCGTCGAGAACGTCGACGGCAAGGGCCTCCTGCAACTCGCGTCCGAAATCAACGAGGTGACACAGAAGGCCCGCGACCGGTCTATCTCCCGGGAGGAACTCACGGGGAGTACGTTCTCGGTGACGAACTTCGGGGCAATCGGCGGCGAGTACGCCACGCCGATAATCAACTACCCCGAGACGGGGATTCTGGGCCTCGGCGCCCTCGAACAGCGACCCGTCGTCGAAGACGGAGAAGTGGTTGCCCGCCACACCCTCCCGCTGTCGCTCTCGATCGACCACCGGGTCATCGACGGCGCGGAGGCCGCACAGTTCGCCAACACCGTGATCGAATACCTGGAAACGCCGAGCTTGCTACTACTCGAATGACTGCTGACCACTACACTCACGTCGGTACCGCGTCGAGGGATAGCCAATGGTAGTCGGAGACGTCACGACCGGGACCGACGTCCTGGTCATCGGCGGCGGGCCCGGTGGCTACGTTGCCACCATCCGGGCCGCAAAGCGCGGCAAAGACGTCACCCTGGTCGAGAAGGACGCCTACGGGGGTACTTGCCTGAACCACGGCTGCATTCCGTCGAAGGCATTGATCTCGGCGGGCGACGTGGCCCACGAAGCCGGCAACGCAGAGGACATGGGCATCTACGCGGACCCCGCCGTGGACCTCGATGGCATGGTCACCTGGAAGGACCGGCTCGTCCGCCGGCTCACCAAGGGCGTCGAATCGCTGTGTGAAAACGCCGGCGCGACGCTGATGGAGGGCCGGGCGGAGTTCGCCGGCCCGGACACAGCCCGAGTGGTCCACGACGGCGATGGCCAGGGCTCGGAAACCATCGGGTTCGAAAATGCCATCGTCGCGACGGGCAGCCGCCCCATCGAGATTCCCGGCTTCGAGTTCGACGGCGAGACGATCCTCTCGTCGAAGGGGGCACTGGCCCTCGAATCGCTGCCGAAATCGATGGTTGTCGTCGGCGCGGGCTACATCGGCATGGAACTCGCGACGGTCTTCCAGAAACTGGGCTGTGACGTCACCGTACTCGAACAGCTGGACGACGCCCTGCCGCAGTACGAGGACGACGTGACGAAGGTCGTCCGGGACCGCGCCGAAGACCTGGGCGTGGACTTTCACTTCGGCCAGGCCGCCCAGGGCTGGGAGGAAGCTGGCGACGGCATCACCGTAACGACCGAGGACGAAGAAGGCACCATCAGCGAATTCGGCGCCGAGAAGTGTCTCGTTGCAGTGGGCCGGGCGCCGGTCACGGACACCGTGAATCTCGACGCGGCGGGCGTCGAAACCGGCACCGATGGATTCATCAAGACAGACGAGACGGCCCGGACGAACGTCGAGAGCGTCTACGCCGTCGGCGACGTCGCCGGCGAGCCGATGTTGGCCCACAAGGCCTTCGCCGAGGGCGAGGTCGCAGCAGACCACATCGCCGGCGAACCCGCAGCCCTCGACCACCAGTCGGTCCCCGACGCGGTGTTCACCGAGCCGGAAATCGCGACCGTCGGGATGACCCAGGCGGAGGCCGAAGAGGCCGGCTTCGACCCGATTACGGGCCAGATGCCGATGCGTGCCTCCGGCCGAGCCCTGAGTCTCGGTGAGAAGGACGGCTTCGCCCGCGTCGTTGCCGACGCCGACACCGAGTTCGTGCTGGGGGCACAGATCGTGGCCCCCGAAGCGAGCGAGCTAATAGCCGAGATGGCGCTGGCAGTGGAGATGGGAGCGACGCTGGAGGACGTGGCCAAGACGATTCACGTCCACCCGACGCTGAGCGAGGCCGTCCACGAAGCGGCGATGGGTGCTCGCGGCGAGAACGTCCACTACTGACCACCTTTTTCTTCGTCGGGTGGTCTCGCTCTGCTCGACCACCACTGGGAACGGAGGTCCCTCAGGCAATCGGCGCTTCGCGCCGACGACCCAGCGGACCGATGTCTTTCGAGAAGCGTCTGTATAGCCACCTTCGAGAGAAACCCAAACTGTCGTCCCGTAACAACGATCTCAGTTCGCCCGCTTCAGCCAGTCCTCCGTCCGCGACGGCGAGGCCTCGGCAATCTCGGCAAGCTCCTCGGCCCCGTACTCCCGGAGGTCGGCCGTCGTCTCGATGCCCGCCTCACCCAGCCGTTCGGCGTAGGTCGGGCCGATGCCGTCGATGGATTCGACGTCCGGCGCGTGGCCGTCGTCGGCAGCCTGCACGTCCTTCACCCGCTGGGCGGCCTTCTGGGCGACGGCCTGGACGGCCTGGTTTGCGGCCTGGGCCTGGCCGTCGACGCCGGCCGAGTCGTCCATCGCTTCGACGTGCGCGTCAGACGCTTCGCCGTCGTCGCTGGCTTCCGTCGCGTCCCCCGCGTCGGCCGATCCGGCTGCCGGCTCACCCTCGGCACCCGCACTCCGTTCGGCCAGCCAGTCCGTGACTTCGGGCCAGAGGATCTCGTGGGACTTCGAGGAGACGGAGATGCCGATGTGACCCACCGGGAACTCGATGACGCGCTCGTCGTCGCTGGAGATCTTCTCGTTGAAGGGCTTGCTCGACGCCGGCGGGACGATGTGGTCGTACTCGCCGACGATCTGGAGGACGGGCATCTCGATGTCCGCCAACTCGACCGGCTCGCCCGCCAGGTCGAACTCGCCCTCGATCAGCTGATTGTCCTTGTAGACGTCGTTGATGAACTGGCGGTAGGCCTCGCCGGCGACGTCGACGCCGTCCCATATCCACTGCTCCATCCGGGCGAAGTTCTCGACGAAGTCGTCGTTCTCCAGGTTCTCGTACAGCCGGACGAACTTCGAGATGTAGTGTTCGACCGGGTCCATCATCGAGAACTCGACGGCCAGCAGTTCTGCGGGGAGGTTGCCCATCGCCTCGACGGCCACGTCGGGGTCGTAGTGGGAGGCCCAGCGCTCGAGGATGCCGCCGTCGCCGTCGAACGCGAGCGGCGTGGCCAGCAGCGTCAGCGTCCGGACGTCCTCGGAATTACGCTGGGCGTACATGATGGACATGCTGCCACCCATGCAGTAGCCCAGGAGGTGGAGGTCGTCAGCGCCGCTGTGCTCGCGGACGGCGTCGGCGCAGTTGGCCATGTACCGGCAGACGTAGTCTTCGAGGGTGAGCGAACTGTCGAGTGCCGTGGGCTCGCCCCAGTCGACGAGGTAGACCTCGAAGCCAGCGTCGAGCAGCCGACGGATGACGCTCCGGTCGGGCTGCAAGTCGAGGATGTACGGCCGATTGACCAGCGCGTAGACGATGAACAGCGGCGTTTCGTGGCGCTTCTCGTCGGGTTCGTAGTGGTGGAGTTCCAGCTTGTTTTCCGTGTACACGACCTCGCTGTCCGTGTGTCCCACGTCCACCGAGAGGAGGCGCGCGAACTGTTCGGCGGCGACGTCGGCCTTCTGGACTCCTTCGGCGGCCATCTCCCACGCCCGTCGCTGGGCGTCGATTGCCCGGGCGACGTGGTCGGGATTCACGCCGGCACCTCCGATGACCCGCGACGGCCCTCGGTTGGTCGAGCGGGCTCCCTCCGCGTCCTCGTCGCCGGTCCGTGCGCGGTCATTACCGGCCCTTCGCAAGCGACCCAATAGTAAGTGTGTGGTTTGGAAACCGACATGTGAGGGGATGACGTGGGCCGACCACTGCCCATCGGGGCGCCGTATCTCAGATCTGGACGGCAACAGCACGGTCCGTGTAGGGCGAGCGACCCGTCGAAAGATTTAGGAATTTCGCCGGGGTCGATACTGTCACGATGCCGTACTGTCCGAGTTGTGGGGGACCGGTCGGTGAGAGCGACGCCATCTGCGAGCACTGCGGGGCAACCTTGCGACGCGGCGTGGGTGACGAGGCTGCGGGAGCGGGTGCCCCTCCAGCCGGCGAGGCACGGGCCAACGGCCACGCCGACCACCGCGATTCCACCGACGCCGGTGGCCAGGGTCCACAGTACCAGGAACCGCCGGACGCCGGGCGCCGGATGCTGCTGAAGGCCTTCGGTGGATTCGGCGTTCTGGCAGCCGGCGCCGTCGTGCTGTTCGGCGGCAACGGCGGCGGTGGCACTCCAGAACCGAGCGGCGACACAGGGGGAGAAGTGGCACCGACCGCGGCGTTTAGTTTCGACTACGACGGCCGTGCCGACACGGTCACTGTCACCCACGACGGCGGCGACCCCATCCGGGTCGACGAACTGTACGTCCGGACGGGCGAGAGTCTCGGAGAGAGTGGGACGTGGGACACGTTCGGCGGATCGGCGAGTGGGGCGGTCGAGGGCGTCGACGCCGTGGTCGCCGGCGATTCTGTCGAGGTTAGCGTCCAGCCGGACTACGTCGTACGGGTCGTCTGGCAGAGCAGTGCCACCAACAAGTCCTCGGAACTCGCCTCCGACAGGGGTCCCCAGGCCTGAGTCACGCCGGCGGATCGACGTCGTTCAGCCGAGCCATCGCGTCGTCCGACAGCTCGACCTGTGACGCGCCGACGTTCGATTCGAGGTGGGCGACGCTCCCGGTCCCCGGAATCGGCAGCGTCACGTCCGAGTGCTGGAGGAGCCACGCGATGGCGACCTGGCGGGCGGTGGCGTCGTGTTCTTCGGCGACGGCCTCCAGAATCGGCGCCGCGTCCTCGTCGTCGACGGCGTACATCGGCCCCCAGGGGATGAACCCGATGCCGTACTCCTCGCAGGCAGCGAGCACGTCCTCGTCCTCGCGGTCGCCGACGTTGTACCGATTCTGCACCGTCGCAATGTCGACGATCTCCCTGGCGGTCTCCAGCTGGTCGACGGTGACGTTCGAGAGCCCGACGTGCTCGATCTGGCCGCGGTCTTTCATCTCGGCAAAGGCCTCCACGGACGCCTCGAAGTCCGTGTCGGGGTCCGGGCGGTGGTACTGGTAGAGGTCGATGGAATCCACACCCAGGCGGTCGAGGCTACAGAGTACCTGGTTGTGGAGGTAATCGGGGTCGCCGTGGGGGAGCCAGTCGCCGTCAGGATTCCGGAGGAGACCGGCCTTCGAGGCGACGACCACGTCGTCGTCCGGTTCGAGGGCTTCCCGGAGGAGGCGCTCGCTGACGCCCGGACCGTATGAGTCGGCGGTATCGACGAAGTCGACGCCGAGTTCGAGCGCCCGGCGGACGACCCGCTTTGCCTCGGCTTCGTCGGCCGGGGGGCCGATGATGTCCTCACCGGTAATCCGCATCGCGCCGAAGCCCAACCGGCGTATCTCCGTCTCACCGCCGAGTTCGAAGGTATCACTCTCGTCGTGGACGTGGTCGGTCATTGACTAGTGAAACCCAGGCCAGGCACAAAGAGGCCCTGATCGCCGTTCCACTACGGGTGCGCCAGGAAACACGTCGCCAGAACAGTTCTCGATAGACTCGCCTCGACTGCACAGCGAACGGCACGGAGAGAGAGCAGGTTTACTCGTCACTGGCCTGCGCGGGGGAGTTCGACGTTGACCCTGGTCCCTTCCGGCTCGTTATCTTCGAGCCAGAGCGTTCCTTCGTACCGTTCGGCCAGCGTAGCGGCGATAGCCAACCCGACCCCCGTACCGGAACTGTCCGATCCCGTCACGTTCCAGTCTAACACCTGCTCTTTTTCGTCGTCCGGGATACCCGGTCCGTTATCGGCAACCGTCACGACGACGGTCTCCTCCGCCACGTCTGTCGTGACTGTCACGGACGGCGTGTCTGTCTGGTTGTGGTGAACCGCGTTCGACAACAGGTCCTTGAACAGGTCGTTCACGAAGTCGTCGGCCAGAACGCAGGCGTCGTCGGAGACGGACAACGAAAACTCCGCTTGCTCGAAATCGTCTCGTGCAGATTCGACCTCCGTCTCGAGGACAGCCGAGAGATTCACCGGGTAATGGCTGTCACCCGACTGGTCGAGCGTGGATATCCCCGACGAACGCACTCCGTCGACGAATCGAACTATCTCGTCGCTACGGTCACGGATGATAGTCAGGTAGGGCTGGCCCGATTCGGCGACGTGTTCGTCGAGTTGGTTCGCGTACCCTCGGATGATCTGCATACCGTTCAGGATGTTGTGCCGAAGCAGCCGGTTCAGGAACTCGATTCTGGCCCGTTCGTCTTCGATGTCCCGCTGGTGCCGTCGGCTGTTGACCCTGTACCAGCCGAGGACGAATCCCATCAGACCGCCTACGCTCATGTTGTTCACCGTAACGAAGGGGCCGTGTGCGAAGGGGCGCCCACGAATGTTCTGGTGGGTTATCGTCCACACCGCCAGGAGGCCGAGCACGACCGTTCCAGCGACGATCCACCCGGCGACGTGCAGGATCTCGTCCCCCTCGAAGTGACTCTTCCACAGAACGTATCCTGCGACCAGCAGACCGATGTTGATGAGGAACGGAAGCAGGGCAAAGAGGGTCGTTCCTGCCGTAGAAGACATCTCCTGGATGTGCCGAATCTCCATGACACCAAGGACGAGTGCGACTCCCAAGATAACTCCCAGGCCGAGACGCCCTCGGAACGTGGCCGACACCTCTGGGACTTCGAATTCGCTCACTACACCGTCTTTGTGAATAATCTTATAAATACTTCATCCACGTTTCGATCGGTCGTTCACGGACGACATCGACTCCGTCTCGGTGGAGTTACTCGGCACAGAGATCGACGAAGTTCCGCAGGATCTGGAGGCCGGTTTCGCCGGACTTCTCGGGGTGGAACTGCGTGCCGAAGACGTTTCCCGAATCGTCGGCCACGACGCTCGGGAACGCCTCGCCGTAGTCGGTGGTTGCGACGACGGCGTTCTCGTCCTCCGGCGCGGCGTAGTAGGAGTGGACGAAGTAGGCGTACTCGCCGTCGACTCCCTCGACGAGCGGGTGGTCGCGTTCGACGGACAGTTCGTTCCAGCCCATGTGTGGGACCTTCAGGTCGCCGCGGAAGCGCAGATTGGTGCCCGGAATCAGGTCCAGGCCCTCGACCTGGCCCTGGCCGTCGTAGTCGGCCTCCTCGCTGGTGGTCAGGAGCATCTGCATCCCCAGGCAGATGCCGAAGACGGGAATTCCCGATTCGGCGGCGTCGAGGAGGGTCTCGCGGAACGGGTCGGCGTTCTCCATGCCCTCGGAGAAGGCCCCGACGCCGGGGAGAACGACGCCGTCCGCGCCGGCGATGGCGTCGACGTCGTCGGTGATCTCGACGGCGGCCCCGGCCCGTTCGAGGCCCCGGGTGACCGACCGGAGGTTCCCGAGTCCGTAGTCCACGACGGCCACCTCGGCGGCGGTCTGGCGCGTTGCGCTCATCACCTGGTGCTTGGTCCGGTCGTGGTATATGTGATTGGATTCGGTCATCCGGGACGGCTGCAGTAGCGTCTCGAACGGAGAAGATCTGTATCTGTACTTCAGTTTCTTCCTTGGGAAAAATTTGTCAAATTCCCCACCTCTTTTTAAGCATTGAACGTCAATATCATCAATTGATTTCCGTCATCAGTTTTGTGGCTGAATTGTTTCTCTCGATTGGAAGTTTGGTCGCAATTCTCCACAATGTACTCACAGATCTCAACGCAATACGTTAGTCTAACAACCTTTCCAACACTTCTACTCTAACTTCATCATACTCTTTATCTAATTAGCTATTATTCAACATCAATAAATTTAATATGTATCCTAGAAATGCAATTTGTGTACTATGATGAGACAAAGCCGAGACGATGAAAACATAGTAACAGACGGAAATGGAACCCGTGTCACTCGAAGGGGGATGCTCCGGACGACTGGCGTCTCAATCGGGATGGCGGGGATTTCCGGCTTGGCCGTGGCTGAGAAACACCCCGACGAAAACCGGGGGACTGAACAGGCGGGAATTCAGAATGCCGTCGACCGTCTCCTTCAGAATGGACGAGTGGAACAAGCTAATAAACTTCTCAAAAAACACGACATCGAACACGCAACGACGAAACGAACTATGGAACACTCCCCCGAGGGTCCGAGTACACAAGACGAATGGGGGAAGAGTGAAAGCGAGTGGATCCGAAGTACGTGGGTTGAGGACGAATCCAATGACCGATACGGATCGTATCTCTGGTGGCACTTGAAAGGAGGTGGATGCGCTTGTGATGGTGCCGGTCCTAACGACGGTGTCGGTCTCACCCTCAATCCAGACAACTGGAACATCGATACCGGTAACCGGTACAGCGACGAGCACACGACGCTGGAGGATCGCGACGCCGAAGGTAGGTTGTGGGAATACAACGATCCGTCAAGCGACTCCGCGTTCAAACGGGACGACTCGAAGGGCATCGTCAAGATGTCTGCCTACCGGACGGAATTCGATGCTCCAGCGACGATCTACGGTACGTACGTCCACACATGGAACCCATTTGGCGTTCCAGGAAATGCTTCATTCAGTCTCGCAGTCGGCCCGATCGGTGTCTCAACCGGCTTCAACACCCATTCTTGGAAGAGGCGCATCGACCACGTTGTGCACCTTGATGGAACGATCGAGGAACATCGATCTTAAGAAACAAACAGGATCCTCGAGACCTAAGTTTAACGCCTCAGAACAACCATAAGTAATCTATGGCCCCCAGAGATTACCTTACACTGTTCGTGCTAGATGTCATTGCTACGTTCTTAGCGCTATATCTATTCGAACTGGCAACCGGTCCAATATAAACACACTTCAGTCGATACCTGGCTTAATAATAAACTTGATACATACAGCCGGAACATAGCTCCTCGCTCGGTCTTGAGACGACACACAAGCGGACCGGGGGACATTCCCACTGATTCAGTCCCGCAAATTGCAGACACAGCACACCGTCGCCAACCGGTAGCGGCACGAAACAGGCCACCGACACCGTATCGCGGCGCTTTTGGGGCCACCTCCCAAAGGAAGTGCCAATGCAGGTACTCACGCTGGGTCCGGCCGGGACCTACTCTCACCGGGCTGCGGGGGCCATCGCCGAGGACGAGGCCATCTCCTTCACCGAATCGGTGACGGCCATCGTCGAGGCAGTGGCCGACGGCGAGTACGACCGGGGCGTCGTCCCGGTCGAAAACTCCATCGAGGGCAGCGTCACCGAATCGCTGGACGCCTTCGCCGAGTACGACGTCGCCGTCGTCCAGGAGATAATCACACCCATCCGCCACGCCCTGCTGGCCCAGGGCGAGGAGTTCGACACCGTGGCCAGCCACGCCCAGGCCCTGGCCCAGTGCCGGGAGTACCTCGAGGAACACTACCCCGACGCCGACCTGGAGGCCGTCGCCAGCACCGCCCGGGGCGTCCAGCGGGCCAGGGAGGACTCGAGCGTCGCCGCCATCGGCCACCCGGCCAACGCCGACAACGGCCAGCACCTCGAAGTGCACGCCGAGGACATCCAGGACCGGACCTCCAACGCCACCCGATTCCTCGTGGCTGCTCCGGCCGACGAGCGCTCTGCGGCCGGCAGCAAGACCTCCTTCATCGTCTACCCGAACGTCGACCACCCCGGACTCCTGCTGGAGATGCTCGAGCCCTTCGCCGACCGGGACATCAACCTAACCAGGGTCGAATCCCGGCCCAGCGGCGAGCGCCTCGGCGACTACGTCTTCCACATCGACATCGCGGCCGGCCTGTACGAGGACCGCACCCAGGCCGCGCTGGACGTCATCGAGGACATCGCCGAGGAGGGGTGGGTCCGGCGGCTGGGCTCTTACGACAGCGAGACGGTATTGTACTGAGCGTCTGTTTCTACTGGCCGTTCTGTTTCGTTCGGTGAGACCAACTGGGGAAGTTAAATCCGTCGCCGCCGTAGTGACAGATATGGCACGCAGAAGCGACCCCTTCCAGGAGATCGAGCGCATGTTCGACCAGCTGACCGGATTCGGCGGTGGGATGGGCCAGGCCACCGTGCCCGTCGACGTCGTCGACGAGGGCGAGGCCTACGCCGTGACGATGGACATCCCGGGATACGAGAGCGAGGACATCGACGTCCAGTTGACCGACGCCCGCCACCTCCAGGTGAGCGCGTCGACCGAACGAGCCGACGAGCGGGAGGGCGCGAACTTCGTCACGCGAGAGCGCCACCGCCAGTCCGTCGGCCGGACCGTGGCGCTGCCCGAACCCGTCGACGAGTCCCAGACCGAGGCGACCTACAGCAACGGCGTGCTGACCGTTCGCCTGCCGAAACAGGAGACGACCGGCGGCGGTACGGACATCCCGGTGAGCTGATCAGAGCAGAATCGGACTGCGTGATCCGGAGCACGTTCCGGATTACGCGAACGAATCGCCGTCCGACAAGGACTTTGTAGCCGCCAGACGAATCCCGGACCATGCCAATCGAACCCGGAGAGCCGGTGCCGCCGGTCACCGCCACCACCCAGGACGGCGAGCGCATCACCGTCGACTTCGCCGCCCCCACAGTCCTCTTTTTCTATCCCGAGGACGGCACGCCGGGCTGTACGACCGAGGCGAACCAGTTCGACGCCGAACTCGAAACGTACGAAGATGCCGGCGTCGCCGTCTACGGCGTGTCGACGGACGACGCCGACTCCCACGCCGAATTCGCCGAAGAGGAAGCCCTCGACGTCACGCTCCTGGCAGACCCCGAGTCTCGTATCGTCGAGGCCTTCGACGTGGAGCGGGACGACCAGGGACGGGCCATGCGGACAACCTTTGCCTGTGCCAACGCCCAGGTCTGTGGCCTCTACGAGGGCGTCCGACCCGACGGCCACGCCCGGAACGTCCTCGCCGACATGCTAGACACCGGCCTCGTCAGCCTCGACGAGTAATCACGCAACCGGATAAACGAACCCGAACTCCCGTTCGAGGATTTCGTCCCACTCTGGGGCGTCCACGTCTTCTTCGGTCGACTCGCCATCGACGGTCCGGGAGAACGTCTCGGGGTCGAGGCGTTTGTGCCCCGACTCCGTCTCCTGGATGACGAAGGGATCGCCGGTAAACGGCGTCTCCGGCGCACTCTGGTGGTACTCGCAGGTCGCCGCGAAAAACGAGAGGTCTCGTGGCACGTCGCGGAAGTAGTAGCGGTCGGTCCAGTGCCCATCTCCTGGCCGGCGGTACTGCAGCGCCAGGTCGAGGTCCGGGCGGTCGCAGTCGACGACGCGCCAGTCGACCCCACCGGCATCCGTCAGCACCGCGCCGTCCATCGGAATCGGGTCCCGGGGCTTCGGGGTGCCCGTTCCCACGTCCACCAGGTAGGGCTGGTCCAGCGTGACGACAAGCGCCAGGTGGTCGGCCGGAAGACCGGGTTCGCCGTCCGAGACGACGCGGGCCGACCGGCGCTCGACGTCGAATCCCACCTCGGAGAGCAGCCACCGGAACAGTTCGTTCAGTTCGTAGCAGAAGCCGCCACGGCGGCGCTCGACGACCTTGTCGTAGAGCTGGGCGAGGTCCAGTTCGACGCCTTCGCCGTCGATTTCGCGGTGGGGATGGCCGGTGATCGACAGCGTCTCGAAGGGCACCGAGAGGGCGTGGGCTCGCTGGAGGCGGGCCAGCGACTCGTGGTCGGCGTCGATAGTTCCGTACTCGACGCCGATCCGGTCGCAGTAGCGGGCAGGATCCATTGTCTTCGGGAGAAGCGACCGAAACCGTCAACGCCGCTCGGTGTCGAGCACCGTCAGCGTCTCGTCGACGACCAGCGAGAGCGTCTCGTCGTCGGCGGTCATCTCGATCTGGAGGCGCCAGGGATCCTCGTCGAGGACCGTCACCGGCTCGGCGTCGACGCACCAGTCGAACCGCCAGTAGGGCGTCTCCGACAGCGAGACGCCGTGGTCTTCGTAGAACGAGACGACGGCGGACTGGTCGAGCAGGCCCAGTCCGACGGCCGAGCAGAGTTCGTGGTTGCACTGCTGGCACCGGTGCGTGGCACGCAAACTGGCGCCGAGACAGCACTCGCCCTCTCGCTCGATAGTCGTCTGCATCCGGCCGTTGCACGCCGGGCAGACGCCGTCCTTGGCGAGGCAGTGGAGGTGGCGAACCCGCTGGTCGAAGGCCTGGAGGACCTCGGCGTCGGTCCGGTCGTGGAGGCCACCCGGCGGGAAGGGGTACTTGCCGTGGCCGTGGGCACACTCCGGGCACTTGATGGTGATTTTCTCGTCCTCGTAGGTGGCTTCGAGCGTGGCGCCACACTGGGTACAGGGGTCGTCGATGGCGATGTCGCCGTGGGGGTGCTCGGTGAACGACCCTGCCAGGATGGCCTGGACGACCCGCTCGCCGGCCGACTGGAGGGAGTAGCCCTCGTCGGTCTTGCGGACGAAGCCGTCGGTGAGTTTGCCGAGATGGTAGTTGAACTGGGCGCTGTCCCGGAGCCCGACCTCCTCGCGAATGTCCGAGAAGCTGGCGGGTTCGTCGAGTCGCCAGAGGGCCTCGAGCACCGAGAGGCGGGTCTCGTCGCTCACCAGCGAGAAGGCGTCTGCCGGCTGCAGGCAGTCCTCGCAGTCCTGGTGGAGCGCGTCGTCGACTCTGCTCATGAGTCGTGAGACGGACGCAACCGACTAAAGGATTCGCAGAAACGAGTTTTTGTAAATACAGCGAGGAGTCCGGCAGAAGCGAGGACCGTTGGACCGTCACGCCCCTGAAACCACACGTTTCTGAGAGAATCGAGAGCGTACTGAATACAGGATACACGTGATTCGACGGCACGGTACGTTTATCTCAGTACGTGACATGTTACCAGGCATGTCAGTCGATGTATCGGTCGACGTAAGCTGGATCGCGGTCGTTGTCGGGACCGTCGGCTACCAACTGCTCGGCGCCCTCTGGTACGGCCCGCTGTTCGGGTCTCGCTGGATGGCTGCAATGGGGTACGACAACGCCGAAGACGTCCAGGGTGGGGACGACGCCACGACAGGCTACCTCATCACGGCAGCCGGGTCACTCGTCGCGGTCGTTGCACTCGGGGTCCTCGTGGACTGGGTCGGCGCGACGACGTGGACTGAAGGGCTCGCCATCGGGCTCCTCGCCGGTGTCGGATTCGTTGCCACGACGGCGCTCCAGGCAGTACCGATCGAGGACCGACCCTGGCCGGTCTATCTCCTGAACGCGGGCTACAACGTCGTTGCACTCGCCGGTGTCGGCGTGCTGCTGGTCGTTCTGTAACGGCGGGAGCCACGTACCGACGGCCGAGAGCATAAAAACGGACGCCACTACTCCACGATGTCGATGGCCGGCCGACCGGGTCCGGCCTTCTTCACCAGGCCCTCGTCGGCCTCCTCGGGCGACTGAACCACCACGTCGGCGCCGAACTCCCGTTCGAGCAACCAACTGGCCCGCTCGATAGCCGCCGCTTCCGCCTCGGGCTCCAGGTAGTCGTCGAAGTGTTCCTGGCCGGCCAGTTCCTTCGCAAAGTCCGCGGCGGCGTTGCCGTGGCGCTGCAACTCCTCGTTCTGCATCACCGTCGGGACGACGTCGCCGTCGGCCTCCCTGGCGATCTCGACGACCTCGTGCTTCCATTCGGGCGCGACGGCCACCGTAATCGTGGAGGGGTCCTCGATGCCGGCGACGTCGACGATGTCCCGGACGTCCTCCCGGGTGTTCTCGACGAGGCGGCGCTCGATGTCGTAGTTCTCGGGGGGCTCGTCCGTCGGCCACTCGGCCACGGCGATGAGGCCCTCCCCACCGAGCAGGTCCCAGACCTCCTCGGCGACGTGGGGAGCGACCGGCGCCAGGACCTTGGCGACGACTTCCAGGCCGTGCTCGTAGGTGTCGGCGTCGACGGCGGAGTACTCGCTGTACTGCCGGAGCAGGGAGACCAGATCCCGGACGGCCTGGAGAGCGTGGTTGAACCGGAAGTCCTCGAACTCCTCGGTCGCGGTGGCGGCCGTCGCAGCGACCTCCCGGCGGACGTACTCGGCGATGCGGTCCTCAGCGCCCGTCTCGACGGCGCCGTCGGCGTACTCGGCGACGAGGCCGTAGACGTTCTGGAGGAAGGCGTGGGCCGACCGGGCGCCCTCCTCGGTCCAGTCGAAGTCCTTCTCGGGCTGGGCGGCGTTCATGATGAACAGCCGGGCCGTGTCGGCGCCGTAGCGGTCGACGAACGAGCGGGGCGAGACGACGTTGCCCGTCGAGGAACTCATCGCCTTGCCGCCCTTCCGGACCATACCCTGCGTGACCAGATCCTCGAAGGGCTCGCGGTGGTCGAGCATGTCCATGTCCGCCAGCACCTTCGTGAAGAACCGGGAGTAGATGAGGTGCATCGTGGCGTGCTCGATGCCGCCGACGTACTGGTCGACGGGCATCCAGTCGTTGGCCCGCTCGACGTCGAAGGGTGCGGTGTCGAGGTGCGGCGAGATGTACCGCAGGAAGTACCACGAGGAGTCGAAGAACGTGTCCATCGTGTCGGTCTCCCGGGTGGCCTCGCCGCCACACTCCGGACAGGTGGTCTGCTTCCAGTCCTCGGCGGCCTCGAGGGGGTTGCCCGTGGTCTGGATGAACTCGGGCAGTTCGACCGGGAGGTCCTCGTCGGGCACCGGGACGTAGCCACAGTCCGGGCACTCGACCATCGGGATAGGGGTGCCCCAGTAGCGCTGGCGGGAGATACACCAGTCCTGGAGGCTGTACTCGACTCGGTGCTCGCCGTCGAACTCCTCGACGAACCGTTCCCGGGCCTCCTCGCTGGTGAGGCCGTCGAACTCGCCCGAACTGACGAGCACGCCGTCCTCGGTGTAGGCTTCTTCCCGGACGTCGACGTCCGCGGGGTCGACGTCGGCGTCTGGCGCCGGATCGATCACCTGCCGGATGGGAATCTCGTGTTCCTCGGCGAAGGCGTGGTCCCGGTCGTCGTGGGCCGGGACGGCGTAGAGCGCGCCGGTCCCGACGTCCGAGAGGACGTAGTCGGCGACGTAGACCGGGATCTCGTCGCCGGTGGCGGGATTGGTGGCGTAGACGCCGGTGAAGACGCCCGACGTTTCGGCTATCTCGTCCTCCTCGGCGGCCGCGACCCGCCGGACGTACTCGGCGACGTCGTCGTTCTCCTCGGCGAGTTGCTGGGCGACGTCGTGGCCCGGCGAGAGTGCGAAGAAGGTGGCGCCGTAGATGGTGTCGAGTCGGGTCGTGAAGATCTCGACGTCGCCGTAGTCGCCCACCTCGAAGGTGACGGAGTCGCCCTCCTGCTTGCCGATCCAGTTGCGCTGCATCTCCCGGACGTTCTCGGGCCAGCCGTCCATCTCGTCCAGGGACTCGTACAGTTCGTCGGCGTAATCGGTGGTGGTGCAGAACCACTGGTCGAGTTCGCGGTGCTCGATGGGCGTGCCACAGCGCCAGCAGACCTCCTCGTCGCCCTCGACCTGTTCGTTCGCGAGGACGGTCTCGCAGTCGGGACACCAGTTGAGTTCGGCGGCCTGGCGCTCGACGAGGCCCTCGTCGTAGAACCGGTTGAACAGCCACTGGTTCCACCGGAAGTAGTCGGGTTCGCACGTGGTGACCTCGCGGTCCCAGTCGAATCCCAGTCCCATGAGATTCATCTGCTCTTTGATGTTGGCGATGCAGTCCATCGTCCAGCCGCGGGGGTCGACGTCCCGCTCGTTGGCGGCGTTCTCGGCGGGGAGTCCGAACGAGTCCCAGCCCATCGGGTGGAGGACGGACTCGCCCTGCATCCGGCGGAATCGGGCAAAGGAGTCCGTGATGGTGTAGTTACGGACGTGGCCCATGTGCATCTCGCCCGACGGGTAGGGGAACATCGCCAGGACGTAGGACGGGTCGGACTCGTCGTCCTCGATGTGGAAGACGTCGGCCTCGTTCCAGGCTGCCTGCCACCTGGATTCGACCTCCCGGTGGTCGAACTCCGGCTCCTGTTCTTCGCCACTCCCGGTGCTCATTGGTAGTTCCACGTAGTCGCCCCGACGGTGCTATACCTTTCCCATTGGGGTAGCCCACGAGATGCTGCCGACCAGTAGCCCGTCGTCGCGGACCGTCGTGCTGGCGCTTTTGTCCGTCGCACCCGTACTACGTCACATGGCCTCGGAGGACGATCCCAGTGCCCTCGAAGGCAGACAGCGGACGGTGACCCCGCCGTACCGGGGCCGGGAGGACGTGGAGATGGACTACATCGGCTGGGCCATCTTCGCGGGACTCCTGGTCGTCATGCTCCCTCTCCTCCCGATTCTGGCGGTGCTCTGGGTGCTGGCGAAGCTTCTCGGTGGAAGCGACCGCGAGTGAAGGGGCGACGGCCGGTCCGGTCAGGTGTCGGTACCCACGAGGGCAAAATCGGTGCCCCGGCCGTCGTCCCTGGCACCTTCGTAGATCTTGTGCGCCGCGGCGACGTCCTGTATCGCCAGCCCCGTCGAGTCGAAGATGGTGATGCCGTCGCCGGTTCTCCCGGGCTTGGTTCCCGCCACGATCTCGCCGAGTTCGGCGTGGATGTCGGCGTCCGAGAGCAGACCCTGGCTCCAGGGAACGTTGATCTCGCCGGAGTGGGTGCACTGGTCGTAGTCGTCGATGACGAGCGTCGCCTCCATCAGGATCTCGTCGGCGATTTCGTGTTTGCCCTCGGCGTCGGCACCCATGGCGTTGACGTGCGTGTTGGCCCCGACGTTGGTGACGATGGGGTCCCGGACGGGCGTCGTCGTCGAGACCACGTCACACGTCGCGGCCTCCTGGATCGACCCCGGCGTGACGTCGAACGCGTCGCCGTAGCGGTCGATGAGTTCCGTGATGGCCTCCTCGTCGACGTCGGCGACGACCACCTGCCGGATGTTCCGTACCTCCGCGATGGCCTCCAACTGGTAGTACGACTGGATGCCGGCCCCCACCAGCCCCAGCGAGGTGGCGTCTTCTTCGGCCAGGTGGCGCGTCGCCACGGCGGCAGCGGCGCCGGTCCGGAGCCTCGTCAGCGTCGTCCCGTCGAGGATGGCGAGCGGGAAGGCGGTCTCCGGGTCTGAGTAGATCATCGTCCCCATCACCGTCGGGAGGTCGTGTTCGTCGGGGTTGTTGACGTGGGAGTTGACCCACTTGACCCCCGCGGCTTCCCAATCGTCCGCCTCGACGTAGGCCGGCATCGACCGGAAGTCGCCCTCGTACTGCGGCAGGTCGATGTAGGACTTGGCGGGCATCTGCACGTCCCCCTCGGCGTAGGCCTGGAAGGCTCGTTCGATTGCGTCGATTACCTCCGGCATGGAGGCGCTGGCGGCCACGTCCTCGGGGTCCAAAAGCAACGTCTGCATGTCTACGAATGAAGGGCGGTGGCACTTATAATTCAACGTTAGAGAACCGACATCCGACCGAATTCGTCCGTCTGGCCAAAACGATTCTGCCAGCGACACCCACCACGCGGGGCGAGACTGAAAGGGGGCCGGGCGCTTTCTGGCTGTTCGAAACGCCGGCACCCGGGACCACAGAGACAGCCTCACCTAGCGCCACCGACGCTCGATGGTGTCGTCGGTCAGTTCCTTCCGGTCGATTAGCGTCGTCCAGTCGTAGGCCCGGCCGCACTGCTCGCAGAAGGCCGTCTCGGCGTCCCGGGACCGCCGGAGGTTCACGTGGCCCTCCGGACAGGCGACCCGCCAGGGCTCGCCGAAGGAGCGCTCGGTGACGCCCATGGTCAGCGTTCCACCGCCCAGGACGCCAGGTCGCCGGTATCGGCCGATTCGATCGCGAACGGACCCTCGCTGGCCAATCGATCCATCGCTGCCGGCACCCGATCCCGTTCGAGGTCGGTCACGACCGCCAGGTCGGCGGCGCTCACCCGGCCCCGGTCGGGTATCAGGGTCCGTAACGCCTGGTAGACCTGCCGGACCTCGGCGGCGGTGGCGGGTGGCTGGTGGCCCTCCGGCCGGGATTCGGTCGGTTGGCGGTCGGCGGACTGTCTCGTGACAGCGGTCGACGGGTCGGCCGTGCGTGACATACCAGAAGCCAGGAGCGGAGAGACAAAGGCCGATGCGGGGCCGCTTCCGGAAGTGCCGATAGACGGCAGACGGACCGTCGGCTCCGGTCGTCGGCAGCCGGGAAAAACGGAAGTCAGCGAGCGATGCGAGCGGATCGACGGGAGAGGTGGCTATGGTGTCGTCGTGGCCGACTTCACATGGCCCCGCCCATGCCACCCATGCCGCCCATACCGCCGCCGGGGGCACCACCGGGGCCGCCAGCGTCCTCTTCGCCCTCGGTCGAGAGGTCGCCGGCGGAGATGATGTCGTCGATCTTCAGGACCAGGTTCGCAGCCTCAGCAGCGGAGGCCATCGCCTGGCGCTTGACGTGGGCCGGCTCGACGACGCCGGCCTCGAAGGTGTCCTCGACGTCGCCGGTGTAGACGTTCAGACCGGCGCGCTTGTCGCCGTCCTCGTGGGCCGCCCGGAGGTCGACGAGCGTGTCGATGGAGTCCAGGCCGGCGTTCTCGGCGAGGACGCGGGGGACGAGTTCGAGCGAGTCGGCGAAGGCCTCGACGGCCAGCTGCTCGCGGCCGCTGACGCCGTCGGCGTAGTCGCGCAGCTGGTCGGCCAGTTCGACCTCGGGGGCGCCGCCGCCGGGCAGCACCGAGCCCTCGATGATGGTGTCGGCGACGACGTCCATCGCGTCGTTGACGCCGCGTTCGAGTTCGTCGACGACGTGCTCGGTCGAGCCGCGCAGCAGGAGGGTGACGCCGTGGGCCTCGTCGCCGGTGCCCTCGACGTAGAACAGCTCCTGCTCGGCGTCACGGGTGAACGAACCGCTACCGAGGTCCTCGGCGGTGGCGGCGCCCAGGTCCGAGACGATGCGGGCGCCCAGCACCTCGGTGAGGAACTGAAGGTCGGACTTCTTGACCCGGCGCAGGGCGAGAATGCCGCGCTTGGCCAGGTAGTGCTGGGCCATGTCGTCGATGCCCTTCTGGCAGAGCACGACGTCGGCGCCGGTGGCCTCGATCTGGTCGACCATCTCCTCGAGCTGGGCCTCTTCCTGCTGGATGAACTCCTGGAGCTGGTCGGGGTCGGTGACGCTGACGGAGGCGTCGGCCTCCGTCTCGTCGATTTCGATGGGCGAGTCCAGCAGGAGGACGTCGGCGTCGTCGAGGTCGGTAGGCATGTCCTCGTGGACCGGGTCCTTGTCGACGACGGCGCCCTCGAGGAGTTCCGACTCGCCGGCGGCGCGGCCGGTCTGGGTCTCGATGTCCAGGTAGGCCAGATCGACGACGTACGAGCCGTCGTCGGCCTCGACCGTCACGGCCTGGACGGCGTCGACGACGATCTGCGAGAGGACGTCCATGTGCTGTTCGGCGCCCTTGCCGGTCATCGAGGTCTGGGCGACCTTCTTGAGGATCTCCTCGTCCTCGCGGTCGACCTCGATGGCGATGTCGTCGACCAGGTCCCGGGCCTCCTCGGAGGCCATCGTGAAGCCCTTGATGATGGCCGAGGGGTGGATGTCCTGTTCGAGGAGGTCCTCGGCGTTTTTCAGCATCTCGCCGGCGATGGCGACCGCCGTCGTCGTGCCGTCCCCTGCCTCGTCCTCCTGGGTGTCGGCGACCTCGACGATCATCTCGGCGGTCGGGTTGTCGATGTCCATCTCGTTGAGGATGGTCACCCCGTCGTTCGTGACGGTGATGTCGCCGAAGGAACTGACGAGCATCTTGTCCATCCCTTTCGGGCCGAGCGTCGAGCGTACCGACTCGGCCACGGCCCGCGCGGCGGAGATGTTGTGCTCCTGCGCGCTCTTGTCTTTCATCCGCTGGGCGTCCTCGCCCAGAATGATCATGGGCTGGCCCTGCATTCGCTGCTGACTCATAGTCAAGAGGAGGTATGAATGTGATTCTATATAAAAGGTGGTGGTTTCGGTTCGCAGGGGAACGTGTCGAAACCGCCGGAAAGGGGCGGTCCCGACGCCGAGCGCCTCTGAGACGGTCCCTGTTCAAAAACCGCTGGGGTGGGCTACGTGATCGTATATAAATCTTTTCTCGATTCCGGCCACGTTCCGCCGTGTGCGAACGTATCAACTGACGATATGCGAAGTGGTCACTATGCACGTAGCGCAGGGGTTTATTATGCTGCCCTCTTTCTTCATTCAATCTACGTCCCGGTGTGATCCTGGTCCGGGAGCGAAGCGGTGTGTCGGCCGACGTCCCCCGACTGGGAAGAGCGGGGATCAGCCGTCGACGGCAACGAGCCGCGAAACGAGCGAAGTGCATCACTGAGCCGTCGAGTCCGGGTCGGGACCGCGACCGACCGGTGAGGAGCAGCCCAGACCATGCCAAAACGAACGTACGAAGACCTGAGTCAGACCGAGTTTGCAGCGATCACATCGGACCAAGGCGGCGTGTACGAACGCGCCGAGCAACTGTACGCCCAGATCGACGACGGGCTCGCGGTACCGCTGGACGATGCGTCGATCCACGTGCTCGGGTTCGAGTTCGAGGTCGACCCGCCGTCCGGGGACTACCCCTACGCCGACCTCCAGGACACACTCGTACTTGGAGCCGTCTGGTTGGTACACGAGTCGCCGACGGAGGCGGACCTGTACCTCGCGGCCCTCGAGGACGAGGGCGACACGTCGGGGTTCCCGTCGTCGTCCGACGGCGACGGCACGTTCTTCGTCGCGCGATACACGGGAGACGCGGGAGAGATTAGCCCGGAGTTCTGGCGGGAGTCGGTCCAGTCAGTTCCGGGTGAGTCCAACCAGACCCGGGGGCTGCTCGGGACTGCGTTCCGTTTCCGTGCCCACTCCACTCCGTTCACCGTGTACCTCGCCAGCGCTGGGCAGGACTCGTGGTACGGTGTCGGCGCCACCCTCTCGACGGGCTCGGACGGGACCGTCGCGTACTCCGACGGCTGGTACCGGTACCTCGAGTGGTTGTTCGCCGACCTGGGTCTCCTCGATTCCGACGAGAACGACGGTCCGACGCCGCCGTTCGGCGGGGCCAGCGACTGGATGGCCTACCAGCCCCGATCGGGATCGTTCGAACTCGACGCTTCGGCCATGGGGACGATGCCACAGCGGTACGGAGATGGGCCCCTGTGGTACGACATCGACGGCCGCGAAGCCGACGTCAGCCAGCTGCAGGCCGACCTCTGGAAGGTCGGCTTCTGGTTCACCGGCATGGGCGACAACTTCACGACGCCGTTCGACCCCAGTGGGGATCTGCCGGAACTCGCAACTGCCGACGCGACCGGCGACTTCGACGTGGAGACCGCCTGGGCAGTCAGGGAGTTCCAGATCTACGCGGGGATGGACACCGTCGCCGAGGTGAACGACGGGAGCGCCAACGTCTACGCGGATACCCTCGCTCCCGTCGCCAACCCCGACACCTACGAGGGCGACGTCACCGGGCTCTTCGACTGGCGGACCGCCGAGTTGCTCGAGACGTGGGTTGACGACCAGCTTCGGTGTCCCGTCGTCATGGAGGGGCGGTCCGGGGCCAACAAGCAAACCGTCGAGGGGCAGAACTTCCACGCGGGGATCTACGACGCGTACGACAGCTCGACGGATCGCATCTACGCGATGGACCTCACCGACCAGTACCCGCTGCCCGACGAGAATCGCCGCGAACTCGAGAACGATACGGTTCACGGTCGGTACGTCGTGGGCGACTACCAGACGTACATCCGGTGGGCCGGCCCCCGCTCGAAACCGTCGATCCACGTCTGGCCGGAGGGTGAGCTCGTGCCCTGGCAGTTCCTCCGCGACTTCGCGGAGGGGGACAACCTGGACGCGAACCAGGAGCCCACCTACAAGGTCGTTCGGGCGGTCGGCCACGTGGAGTGTTACGGCTACGCCGATTCCGTCAACTCCTACGACAACGCTATCGCGTCCGTCGGCCCGAGCCACTGGACGTTCACGATAATCCCCAGCGATGCGAGCAACGAGCCCAACGACGACGAGGCGATGCCCGAAGGCGAGCTACCCCCGGTGCTGGCGCACTTCGCCGAGTCGGAACCGGACGAGTTCGAGTCGCTGTTCCGGCGCTTCGGCCTCGAGACCAACCAGGACTGGAACCAGGACGGGTCGGACGTCTGGGTAGGCCAGCGCAAGTACAAGGACACGCTCCAGATGCGATACCCCCAGACGGACGGAGCCGAGCCGGAGACGGCGCTCCAGGAGATCCGCTTTCGCGACCTCGAGTACTTCGCTTCCTGGCACTGGTTCTATCGCTACGAGATGGCCGGTCGCACGAACGACGCCTATCGGCAGAACATGTGGGACATGGCCCGCGTTCGCATTCGCGACCTCCTCGAAACCGAGTTCGACGACAGTGACGAGGACGGTGACGGGACCAGGGACCCCGCCGTCCCGGACGTGACGCTCGACGACGGGTCCACCAGGACCGCACGTGTCGGCGACGTGTTCACGTCCGAGCAGGCGATCGCACTGCTAATGCGGTGGCACGTCAGGTACCCGGGCAACGTCGCCGGTAGCCACGTGGCGGGGAGCTACCTCGAAGACGTCTACGAGAAGGCAAAGGACGAGGCTACCGCGAACCTCGACCAGGACCCCACGAACTGGCCGGAAACCGACGCGGTCGGCCAGACCATCGTGGACGCGATCCTGGAGGAGGTGGACGGCGCGGTCGACACGAGCAACGCCACCCACAACGTGCACCACGATGACGAAGGGAATTTCGAATACGAGGAGTGGGAGGGTGACGACCTGTACGTCTGGGACAACGGAAGCAGGCGATGGCAATGGAAGGGAGTGGCCGCGAACAAGTACAACAGGTCGTTTCTGGTGTCCCTGACGAAGGTCCTCGAGTGGCCCGACCGCGCGGTGAGTTCCGACGAGAACCACACCGACTACACGACCACGCTGTACGAGGACCTCGGGGAACTCGACACCAGTCGCGGTTCGTTCTCCTTCGAGGACGCAAACCTCCCGGATGCGCCCTACGACACCGAACTGGACCTCTAGGCGCCCTCCACGACGCGAGGCACGAACTCGACGTCGGCTCTCCCGGCGCTCTCGAGTGTGTTCTATACTACGTCGAAGTGCCACTGCACCAGGCCGCCGAGTGTGCCGAAGACGAGCGGGGAGAGGACGCCGGCGACGAGTAGCCGGGCGACGATGCCCGCGTTGGTGAGTGCTGCAGCGACGCCGTCAGTGGCCAGGAGTCGCGACGCCTGGGCGAAGAGGAACAGCGTCGTGAGCAAGACCAGGAGTCCGTAGCCCAGCGTCACCGAGGCGCCGGCGCGAACCGCCGTTTGCCGCGACTCGGCCTCCGCTGCCAGGTGGGCGCCACAGCCGAGCAGTACGGTCACCGGCAGCGCGACGAGGACGAGGAGGTCGAATATCCCCAGTACGTCGGCCGACGCGGCGAGGTTCCAGGTATGCAGGTCACCGATGGCAAACAGACCGTGGGCGTTCAGGTAGAAGGCGTAGGCTCCGGGCAGGGAGGCGACGACGGCACCCGCGAACCCGCCGACGACGAGCGTCCCGGCGAGAACGGTTCCGACGAGTCCCGCAACCCACCCGAGCGCGCCGACTTTCAGTCCCCGTCGGAGTGCCGGCAGCGAGCCCATCGAACCGGCCTCAGTAGCCGCGCTTTTCGGCGATGATGCCACCGAGAGCGCCGAAGACGGCAGGGAACACGACGCCGGTAAACAGGAGGATGACCAGCAACGCCCCGAAGTCGGTGCCCGAGGCGGTCTCCGTCGCCGCGCTCGCCGTCGAGGTGCCGGTGACGTCGCTGACCAGCGACGCCGCGCGGACGAAGATGTAGAGGACCGAGACCAGCACGAGGACGAAGTAGCCGGCGACGATCGAGGCGCCCCGCTTTGCAGCATTCGTCGTCCCACCGCTCGTCTTCTGGGCGGCGGAGTAGCCCGACGCGATGAGAATGGCGATCGGGATGAGGCTGAAGACGAGCGCCGTCGGCGGCATTCCGTAGACCATCGGCCAGCCGTGGAGGAACGAGTAGACGTACGCCGCCGAGGCGATCGGGAAGGCAGACGAGACTGCCGCCACGACGTCGCCCAGCAACTGCATGAAGACGAATATCAACACGAGACCGCCGATCCACGCGAACGCACCGCTCTTGAGTCCCTGTCCAACCGGCATGTCATCGAACGTACTAAACTACATGCAATCACCATCAACTGAAACTTTATAAATTCTTTTTGGCCATCACGATGGAGTCAACCGGTCAGTTGCCCGGCCGGGGCGGCCTCGAAACGTCACCGACGACGGCCCGTGACTAACGACGACCCGTCACCGCCGACGGACTACTTCTCGAACGTCGGCCAGGGAGTCGATGACGTGGTCGGGTTCGACGCTACTCTCGGCGAGGTCGTCCCGGTCGGTGACGCCGGTCAGGACGAGCACCGTCTCCATCCCGGCGCGCCGGCCCATCTCGACGTCGGTGTCGAGGCGGTCGCCGACGAGGAGGCAATCCGCCGGATCGTGGCCCAGCCGGCGAGTCGCGACGGTCGTAATCACCGGGGACGGCTTGCCCATGACGGCGTCGGGCCGGCGGCCGGTCAGCCCCTCGATGGCACCGATGGTGGCGCCAGCCCCCGGTATCTCCCCGTCGGCGACCGGACAGGTGGCGTCCGGATTGGTCGCCACGTACGGCGTTTCGTCCGTCAGTGCGACCAGCAGATCCTCGAGCGTACCGTAGTCGAGCGAGCGGTCCAGCGAGGCGACGACGACATCGGCCGCCGCCGGGTCGTCGGTCACGACCAGGTCGGCGTCGCGCAGTTCGGCCCGGAGCGGGTCCTCTCCGACGACGAACGCCCGGCTGTCCGGGTGGCGTAGCCGGAGGTAGTCCACGGTGACCATCCCGGAAGTGATGACGTCACCGGACACGCAGGGGATGCCGGCCCGTTCCAGTTTGTCGACGTAGTCCGACGGACGGCCGATGGCACTGTTCGTGACGAACGCGACGTCGCGGTCCGCCTCACAGAGGGTCCGAACGCCCCGGTCGGCGCCAGGGATCGGATTTGGACCGCGATAGACTGTGCCGTCGAGGTCGACGATGGCGCCGCCGGCCGTCACGGCCGACCACCTGACGCGGGAAAGGGCTCCCCGGAACCGGACGACCTTCGCTGGTCTGGCCGTGGCCGGACGCTGTCCGCCATCCTACTGGAGGTGCTGGCGGCTCCCACAGGCCTCACACTCCAGCAGCGGCCGGAGCGCCCTGCCGTCGGTGACCGGGGCCCACCCCTCGGTCTGGGTCACGGCGTCGCCGACGTGGCCGCAGTCTCGACAGCGCATCTATGCGGGGCTGAAGCTGGTGCCGTTGCAGTGCCGACAGCTCCGGGGCGGCACGTTGTAAGTCCGCTCGCACTGGCGGCAGGTCCAGAGCGATACTGTGGTCCGTGCGGTCCGCGAACGGTCGGAGTAGTGTGTCGATGACATTGTATTGGTGACCTGGTTGCTGGTCGTCTGCCGTCGGGCATACAGACGTCAGACGGAAAATAAAGATTTTATATTTTATCTATATATTTTTGGGTACGGGGTAGTGACGGCGGGCAAACGGTGGTCAGTCGGCGCCGAAGACCGACCGTTCGACCGTCGTCCGCGTTTTCAGCCCGACGGAGCGCGTCACTTTGCCGAGACACTCGACGACAGAAGCGGTCGTGCCACGGGCGGCAGTCTCGCCGCTGCGGAGCCCATTCAGGACATCCGCCGGCCGAAGGGGGCCTTCGAGAGCCTCCGAAACCGGGAGTTCGGTGTAGGCGTAGCCGACCATACCGGGGTCGTGGGCGTCGCTCCCGCCGAATCGGGGGTAGCCCGCCCGGCTGGCGAACAGCCGGGCGCGGCGGTTCTGGATGCCGGTCATCGACCAGGCGTTGAATATCTCGATGCCGTCGGCGTCGGGCACGTCCCGCTTGCGGACGCCGTGGCGACTCCGCTGGAACGGGTGGGGAACGACGGCCACGCCGCCCCGTTCCCGGACCCAGGAGACGGTCGCCGCGACCGGTTCTCCCAGGGGTGGGAGTTCCTCGACGCCGAGGGCGAGCAGGTGGCCGTCGGCCGTCGACACTTCGACCCCGGGGACGACGCAGACCTCGTAGTCGTCCTGGCACGCCAGGGCTCGGCGGGCCGCCGAGACGGTGTCGTGGTCGGTGATGGCGACGGCGTCGAGGCGGGAATCCTCGGCCGCCGCCAGCACGTCGTGGACCGAGCCGACGGCGTCGTAGGAGGCGCTGGTGTGAACGTGGGGGTCGAACCGAATCCGGGCGTCCCTGCCCGTCATAGCACCGGCGCGACGTCGGGCCCGACGACTTCGAGGTAGACGCTCAGGACGCCGGCAGCCAGGCCGGCCCCGGCGGCCAGCGCGTGGCCCACCCGGTTCTTGTAGCTCTTGTAGCCCGAGACCATCAGCGGGCAGACCAGCAGGATCGGAACCGTCGCTAGCCAGCCGTTCCAGGCGCCGACGAAGGTGACGAGGAAGTAGTTGACGACGACGGCGACGTTGACGTGGACGACGGTCATGCCGACGTAGTAACTCTCGCCGCCGGTGTCACCGAAGCCCTCGGCAGCGTGGCGCACGAGTCGGAGACCGCCGAAGGCGAGGATGGCGAACCCGACGACGACCGTGAGCCAGGGTTCGGGTGCCAGCGCGACGTGGTACAGCAGTGCGCCGGTCACCAGGTACGCGAAGATGTCGATGAACGAGTCGACCTGGCGCCCGAACGGCGAGGAGATGCCCCGCCTCCTGGCGTACCATCCGTCGAGTTTGTCGAACAGGAATGCCCCCAGCATCAGGAGAATGCCCCAGTTTGGCTCGTCGTAGACCAGCGCCACGGCACTCGACCAGGCGAACAGCAGCGCGACGAGGCTGAGGTAGTCGGCCCCGTTGAGTCGGCCGAGCAGTCCCATCCCGACCGAACTGTCCCACCGTCGGTCGGCCTGCGCCGCCAGCGCCTCCCGTACCGCCGCAGGTGACGAACTGGTGCCGTCTGTCATGCACTCGATCCTCGGTTCACGCTTCTTCTATATATAATCACGCAATATATTGAGACAATGGGGCTGTGTTCCCAAACGTGGCCGTCCGTAGCGCTATGGAGGGGTTCCCCGTGTCCAGGTCCAGCCGGCGACGCCCAGCGTGGTGAGGCGTTCGCGGGCCTCGAACCCCACGGACTCGAAGGCTCGCCGGGAGGGGAGGTTGTCGGGTGCGACGAGCGCCGAGACGGACGGGGCGTCGAAGTGCTCGGCCGCGACCCTGACGGATTCGTCGACCAGCGAGGTGCCGACGCCCTGGCCCCGCTCGGCCGGGTCGACGTAAACCCGCCAGACGTAGCCGCCGGGGAATTCCAGGCGGCGATGGAGTTCCGGGACGTACGCCGGGCGGTCGCTCAGCACGCAGTATCCGATCGTCTCGCCGTCCCGTTCAGCCGTCAGCACCAGGTCTTCCGGTGCCAGGGGGTCGTCGGCGAGGGCCGGGAGCAGTCCGCCATCGGCTCCGGCCCGCCGGAACCGGACAGCGTCGACGGCCGTACAGTCCGGCGAATCAGTCGAAGTACCGCGCCGGGCGTCCTCGGCGCCGCGGACGAACCGGTCGAGCGACGCCAGGACGAACCCGGCGTCGTCGAGCCGTTCGTACAGCCCCCTGGCGTACCGATTGCGCGTCAGCCGCCAGAGGCGGAGCCGCGACCAGGCGGCGCTCGTCGCCATTTGGCCATAATATCAGACACAGATATATAGTTGTGCTGGTATCTCTGCAGTCCGGTCCCGGTCGGGGACCGCCGAAACCGCCCGCCGCGCCGGTACCACCGGCGTCCGTCAGGTCAGCTGCCGAGTAGTCGGTAGGGCTATGTATCGGGAAAT
>CAZGAX010000012.1:0-46890 GCA_964523745.1 uncultured Halobacteriales archaeon
ACGGAGTGAGCGTCTCGATGAGCGAGCGGCGAAGCCGCGAGCAGCGAGGCGACCGACTTCCGGAGGATGAAAGGGCGAGGCCCGCGTGACGGCTCCGCCGTCACGTTACAGGAGGCCGGCGGAGCCGGCCTCCCAGTCGCGGTTGCTGAGGCGACCATATCCGAACGGAGTGAGGATATCCGCCTCAGCAACCGCGAGCGGGCCGAGGGCTTTCCTGCCGTCACCGTGGCGGTGCGGGCGGCAGCTACATTCCATAGCCAAGGGTCGAGAGCGTTCACTGCTGACCGGATTCAGTTGAGTTCGTATGCGTCGTAATCAAATGAAAACGTCGGGTGTCGAACAGCGGTACGGACCAAAAATTCCCACGAAGGCACCTGTCCAGTCCAGGGATTCCAGACCCACCCCTCAATCCTCTTCCGCGTTCCCCAGCGTCTTCTCGGCCCACTTCACCGCGTACTCAGAGCCGTAGGTCAGGTAGACCTCCGAATCCAGCACCCCGAAGGGGGACGGAATCTCCACGGCATGTTTCACCGCCGCACAGGCAAATTCCGTCGCGTCACCCACGCTCACTCTCCCCTGGGCCAGCATCTCGTTCAGTTCCCCCAGCCGGGGCTCCAGTCGCTCGCCGGCGTCGAACCAGGCGTCGTAGAGGGTGGGGTACTCGTCCTCCCAGCCTGCAAAGACCTCTCGCGTCTGCAATCCGGTGTGGGCGTCCTGTAGCGCGACGGCAAGCTGGTAGGTCTCGGCGGGGTCGAGCCGGCCGCTGACGGCGCCAGCGAGGTCGGAATATCGCTCCTCGAAGAAGCCCAGGGGGTGTTCGTGAATCCCAAGGGATAGCTGGACGAACGCCTCCGCGATCAGGAAGTCGACGAAGTCGTCGGGCGAGCCCTCCAGGCGCGGCTTCACGAAGACCAACGGTGGGTCGGTCTGGCGGGTCCACGCGACGCCGCCGTCGCCGGGCTTGCCGATCGTCAGTTCGTCGCCGGCGTGTCTCCTGAGGAGTTCCGGCGCGTCGTCCGGCAGCCAGGAGCCAGGGAAGGACTGGGGCTCCAGCGAGTCGACCAGAAGTCCCAGTTCTTCTGCCTGGGCAGGCGGAAGCGTCTCGAAGTCCTGCTCGGCGTCGAGGACGACGGCGTCGGGGGAGTGGGCCTCGTGGACGGCGGCGAGGTCCCCCTCCAGGGCTCGCTCGTCGAACATCAGGCCGTGGCGGCCAGGTTGGCGACGAGGAACAGCGCCAGGACGACCGATACGGCGATCGTTCCCAGGACGATCTTCGTGGACGTGCTCATGGTCGAGGCTTCCGCCAGGAGCGATTTAACGCTTGAGGTTTCCGGCGGACCGGGGATTCCTGATGGTAGGCCAACATTCAAGCCCGCGTCGGGCAAACGCTCTCTCGCCATGGCCGACGAGACACCGGTCGACGAGATCATGAGTTCGCCCGTGGTGACGATCACGGCCGACGCCTCGATCCGGGAGGCTGCGGCCCGGCTGGCCGCCGAGCGCGTCGGGTCGCTCGTCCTGGGGGAGGACGTCGTCGACGGCATCGTCACCGAGACCGACGTCGTGCGTGCCGTCGGCGACGGGGTGGACCTGGAGGGAACCGCCGTCGACGAGATAGCCTCGGACCCCGTCGTGACCATCCGGCCCACCGAATCCGTCCAGTCTGCCGGCGAGCGGATGGGGCACAACGGCGTGAAGAAACTGCCCGTCACCGAGGAGGGCGTCCCGGTGGGCATCGTGACGACGACGGACCTGGCCCACCAGTTCCCCACGTTCGAGGTGCGCACGGCGAAAGACACCGAACCGGACGTAGCGGAAGGCGAGTACGAATAGCGCCGCTGCGGGCTCCCGGGCCCGGCAATCGAGGTCGAGGTCGGGGGTCGGGGCGAGGTGGGGTTTCTTCGCCCGTCCGCTGCTACGAGAGCTATGACCGAGAAGATAGCCGACGTCTCGAGTGAGGCTGTCGCCGACGCGACTGGGAGGGGCTGGGACGCCTGGCTGGCCGAACTGGACGACCGCGGCGGAAGAGAGATGGACCACAAGGAACTCGTCAGTAGCCTCGCCGACGCAGGCGTCGAGAGCGGCTGGTGGCAACAGAAGATCGCCGTCGGCTACGAGAAGGAGCGAGGAATGCGCGAGAAAGGCGAGACGGCGGATTCGGGCTACCAGGTCGGCGTCCAGCGAACGATCGGCGTCCCGCGAGGCGACCTGTGGGACTTCCTCACCAGCGCTGACGGGCTGGCAGTCTGGCTCGGTGACGGAGCCAACCCGGCGATCGAATCCAAAACGGAATACGAGACGGCCGACGGCACCACCGGCGAGATCCGGACGACCAAGGACGGCGAGCGGATCAGGCTGACGTGGCAGCCGGCCGAGCGAAAAGCGGCGACCACGCTCCAGCTCATGCTCCGGACCCCCGACAGCGGGGACGACCGGACGAGACTCCGGTTCCATCACGAGAAACTGGCCGACGCCGACGAGCGGGAGACAATGCGGGACCACTGGACTGCAGTCCTCGACCGGATCGAGGAGGCAGCGACCCCGGCGGACGACGGCTAGCTCGCACCGACGCCGGACCGGCGGGCCACGGCCTTCCACCGGCCGGTCCAGAACCGGCCCGTCGTGACGGCCGCCCGGACGTAAAAGTCGACGACGATGGCAAGGAAAATGGCCGGGACGCCGAGGCCGAGTCCGGGGGTGATCGAGAGACCAGCAATCGAGAGCGTGGTGGTCGTCGGCAGGGCCAGGAGAGCGATGGGCAGCCGGACGAGATACGAGCCTGCGAACGTCCCGTACATCGGCCAGCGGGTGTCCCCGGCGCCCCGGAGACAGCCACGCATCACCCGGGAGATCGAGAAGCCGGCGGTGACGAGGCCGAACGCACGGACGAATCCGACGGCCAGGTCGACGTGGTCAGTGCCGAAGGCCGTCGCGATGGGCCGGGCGCCGACGACGAGGACGAGGGCGATGAGGAGCTGGGTGACCAGCGCGATTCTGAGCGTCTGCCAGCCGTAGTCGCTCGCGTCGTCTTCCTCGCCCGCCCCGAGGGCCTGGCCGACGAGCGTGCTGGCGGCCGTCGAGTAGCCCCAGGCCGGCATCATCGCCAGCAAGATCACTCGCCGGCCGATGGCGTAGGCGGCGACCACCGGCGCACCCAAAATTCCGAGGATCCAGAGGAAGGGGAACCTGGAAGTCGACTGGAGGATCCGCATCCCGGCGAGCGGGGTCCCTACCCGGACGATCTCTGCGAGCAGGGCGCGGTCGAACAGGGGTCCACGAAGGGGCAACGACACGGCATAGCGGTCCGAGGCGAGCAGGACGAAGAAGATGGCAGCAGCCAACGTGTTGGCGACGACGGTCCCAAGCGCGGCGCCGACGACGCCAAGCCGGGGCGCGGGTCCCAGCCCGAAGACCAGCATCGCATTCAGGACGACGTTGGTCGGCAGGGTCAACAAGCGAACGTACATCGGGGTTCGCGTGTCGGCGCTGCCGGCCAGCGCCCGAGCGGCGGTCATGCTCCAGAACCTCGGGGCCAGCGAGAGCATGATGACTGCCAGGTAGTCCGCGCCGTAGCGGATGGTCTCGGGGTCGTCGATCAGCAGGTCGACGAGGGGTTCGGCGTAGAACCAGGAGACCACCGTCAGGGGGAGCGCCAGGGCGAGTGACAGCCAGAGTGACTGCTTGACGGCCTGGTCGGCCCGCGATCGCTCGCCGGCTCCCTGGAGCCGCGACACCACCGAGATAGTTCCGGAGGTGAGGGCAAGCGACAGGCCGAAGCCGATGAAGTAGTACTGGAAGCCCAGTTCGAGCCCCGCGATAGCGGCGTCGCCGATGGCGAGTCCGACGAAGATGAAGTCGGCCATCCGCAGGAGGACGCGCATCCCGCCGGTGACCATTACTGGGACCGTGAGGTCGAACGCCTCGGTCGCCTTCTGGCGGTCGACGAGCCCGAGGCGGGCGAGCAGCGCCGGAAACCGGTCGAGCCAGCCACGGATCGTCGATCGGACGCCCATCGCCAGCGACGTTGGGCGCCGATGCCACCTCTCTTTCGGCTCGCCCCGTCGCGTTTTTGCCGGCTCCCCGCAACGTACCGGTATGACTGCTATCGCCGCCGGCGAGACGTTCACTTACGAGCGGACGTTCACAAGCGACGACGTCGAGCGGTTTTCCGACGTCACCGGCGACGACCAGCCCCGCCACACCGAGCCCGACGACGACGGCAAACGACTGGTCCAGGGCCTCCTCACGGGCTCGATGCTGACGAAGATCGGCGGCGACCACGAGGTGCTCGCCACCCGCATCGACCTGCACTTCCTGAAGCCGGTCTACACCGGAGAGTTGATCCGCTGTCGCTGGACGACGACCCACGCCGAACCGCATCCGCGTGGCACCGAGCTGGAGGCCGAAGTCGAGTTCGAACGCGACGGCGAGACGGTCCTGGAAGCTACCGTCGAAGGTATTATAGAGGGAGGTGGGTCCTAGCGCCGGCTGAACGGACCACGTGGCGCGCGGGAGGAAGCGACTCGTGCGAGGGGCGAGTAGCGAGTCGCAGCTGCTCAGCCACCGGGGGCTTTCTGGCTGTTACAAACGAAAGTACGAGGAGCAGACCAATTTCCCTCTAAGGAATTAGCTGCTCGCCATCGTCGTCGTAGACCGCGATCGCATCCACCGGACAGGCGCGGGCAGCAAACTTCGCATCCAGTTTCGCATCCTCCGGCACCTCGCGGACGAACAGGTCCTCCTCGGTCTCCTCGCTCTCCTGGAGGACGGCCTTGCCGGCGTCCTCGTCGCGCTCGAAGGCATCCCACTCCGCGACGCACTGGAACATGCCGATACAGGTGTCCCGGTCGTACTCGATTCGCATACTCCGGCTTGGGTGGAGCCGGTCAAAGACCTGGCGGAGGGGCGGCGGAAGGTCGGCGGAAGGGCGCCGGAAGGGCGCCGGAGCGGCGAGAGAGTGCTAGGACTCGGCCTCGCGCTCGGTCTGTCTCTCGGTCCGCTCGGCGGTCGCCTCGAGTTCGTCGCGGAGGGTCTCGACCTGGTCCTGGATGGCCCCGACCTGCTCGTCGATGTCCTCCCGGGTGGACTCGAGCTGGGACTGGAGTGCGTCCTGACTCTCTCGTACCTCGGACTCGACGTCGTCGACGTCGGTCCGCGTCTCCTCGATGCCCTCTCCCAGCGTGGCCGCTACCGTGTCGAGCCGTTCGCTGGTGAGGTCTTCGAGGCGGTCGATCTGCTCTGCGAGTTCCGCCTCGGTCTCCCGTTGGGTTTCGAGCAACTGCTCGATCCGGACGGCCAGTTCGTCGATCTTCTCGCGCGAGGTCTCGTACTGTTCGGCCTCGTCGATCGACGCCCGGAGCGTCTCGACCGCGGAGTCGTGGACCGCCTCCGCCGTGTCGTACTGCGCCTCGACGAGGCTGCGCGTGACGGCAGCAGGAGCCGCGCTGACCGGCGCGACTGCCTGAAGCATCGTTAGCGGGGCCAACGTCCCAGCACGTGCCATCGAAAGCGACGTCCGCTGGAGCCGCGCCTGACCGTCGAGCACGACACGGGTGGCGTTGGCGTACGCTGCCAGGAGGTCGCCGGCCTGGTCGAGCGCACGCTGACTTCCCTCGAGCGAGAGCCGCTGGAGGTCACCGACGGGTGACCGTGGTGTGGATCCCTCAGACATGCGTGTTCACCTGGGGAACGCCGTCGAGGAGCCGACGCCTGCGCCACGCCGTCAGTCCGACCGTCGAACGGTCGGGACGGAACGCAGGCCGAGCCGGACTTCGTCCACGACGGGTATCCCCGTGGCCGGGTTCGCCACGGAGCAAGGTATCCCTTGTTCCCCTCTCCGAAACGATAGCTACGAGTACGCCTCACGTACTCCGGAATCGGTGCCGGACCGACACACGACAGTTTAAACCCGAGGACGCCCGAACCCTGCCCCAATGAACGTCGCGGACCTGCCCGAGGTCCCCGAGTGGCTGCCCGACCACCTCCGGGACGACGGCATCGAGGAACTCTACCCGCCCCAGGCCGAGGCCGTCGAGGCCGGCGTCACCCGGGGCGAGAACCTCGTCGCCTCCATCCCCACCGCCAGCGGGAAGACCCTCATCGCCACGCTTGCCATGCTCTCGTCTATCGACCGGGGCGGCAAAGCCCTCTACATTGTCCCGCTCCGGGCGCTGGCCAGTGAGAAACAAACCGAGTTCGAGGAGTACGAACAGTACGGCATCGACATCGGCGTCTCCACCGGCAACTACGAGTCCGAAGGCGGCTGGCTCGCCGACAAGGACGTCATCGTCGCCACCAGCGAGAAGGTCGATTCCCTCGTGCGAAATAATGCCCAGTGGCTCGAAGACCTCACCTGCGTCGTCGCCGACGAGGTCCACCTGGTCGACGACGGCGAGCGCGGGCCCACCCTGGAGGTCACCCTCGCAAAGCTCCGCAAGCTCGCGCCGAACCTTCAAACTGTGGCCCTCTCGGCGACCATCGGCAACGCCGCCGAACTGGCCGACTGGCTCGACGCCGCGCTCGTCGACTCGAACTGGCGCCCCATCGAACTCCAGAAGGGAGTCCACTTCGGCGACGCGCTCCACCTCGAGGACGGCAGCCAGTCCCGGGTGTCGGTGGGAGGCAGCGAGAGCCAGACGGCGGCCATCGTCGGCGACACCCTCGAAGGCGGCGGGTCGTCGCTCGTCTTCGTCAACTCCAGACGGAACGCCGAGGCCGCAGCCCGCCGACTCGGCACCGTCACGAAGGACTTCCTGGACGCGGAGGAGGTCACGGAACTGGAGCGGATCGCCGCCGAAATCAGAGACGTGAGCGACACGGAGACCAGCGACGACCTGGCCGACGCCGTTCTCCAGGGGTCGGCGTTCCACCACGCCGGACTCGCCAGGGAGCACCGCTCGCTGGTCGAGGACGCCTTCCGCGACCGGCTGATCAAGGTCGTCTGTGCCACGCCGACGCTCGCAGCCGGGGTCAACACCCCCAGCAGACGGGTCGTCGTCCGGGACTGGCGGCGCTACGACGGCTCTGCCGGCGGGATGCAGCCCCTTTCGGTGCTCGAAGTCCACCAGATGATGGGCCGCGCGGGCCGGCCCGGCCTCGACCCGTACGGCGAAGCAGTCCTGATCGCCAGCAGCCACGACGAACTCGACGAACTGTTCGAGCGGTACGTCTGGGCCGAACCGGAACCAGTCCGGTCCAAGCTGGCCGCCGAGCCGGCCCTCCGGACGCACATTCTCGCGACCGTCGCGTCCGGCTTCGCCCGGTCGAGGGACGGACTACTCGACTTCCTCGAAGCCACCCTGTACGCCGAACAGACCCACGAACGGGGCCGCCTCGACGCGGTCACCGACGACGTCCTCGCCTACCTCGAACGGAACGAGTTCCTCGAGAGAGACGGGGACGAACTCTCGGCGACCAACCTCGGCCACACCGTCTCGCGGCTCTACCTCGACCCGATGAGCGCCGCCGAGATCATCGACGGCCTCCGGTACTGCGAGCGAGCGCCGGCCACGGAGTCCGCCGGCGAGGAACGGACCGGGGCCGCTGCAGCCGATGGCGACGCCGACGTGTCCCCGACGTTCCAGTCGGCCAACGAACTCCGGGCAGAAGCCTCGGGAGCAGAGGTCGGAAACGAAGGCGACGGGGCCGAAGAGGGCTCCGGCGGCATCGTCCGTGAACCCACGGCTCTCGGCCTCTACCACCTCGTCTCTCGCACGCCGGACATGTACGAACTGTACCTCCGTTCGGGCGACGAGGAGGAGTACAAGATGCTGGCTCACGAGCGGGAGAACGACCTGCTGGGCCGGCCGCCGAGCGAGTTCGACGCGGCCTTCGACGACTGGCTCTCCGCCCTGAAGACCGCCCGGATGCTCGAAGACTGGGCGAGCGAAGTCGACGAGGACACCATCACCGAGCGGTACGGCATCGGGCCGGGCGACATCCGCGGCAAGGTCGAGACGGCCTCGTGGCTGCTGGGCGCCGCCGAGTCGCTGGCCAGCGAACTCGGCCTCGACGTCGTGCCGGCCATCCGGGAGGCCAACGTCCGCGTCGAACACGGCGTCAAGGAGGAGCTGGTAGAACTGGCGGGAGTCCGCGGCGTCGGCCGCAAGCGGGCCCGCCGGCTCTACGACGTCGGCATCGAATCCCGGGCCGACCTGCGCGACGCCGACAAGGGCAAAGTCCTGGGTGCGCTCCGGGGTCGGCGCAAGACCGCCGAGAGCGTCCTGGAGAACGCCGGCCACCGCGACCCCGACATGGACGGGGTCAGCCCGGACCGGGCCGCGACGCCCGACACCGAACCCGTCGGTCGGGAGGTCACGGACCGGAACAGAGACGACGGGGGCGCCGACGACGAGGACCAGTCCAGCCTGGGTGACTTCTGATGGAGGTCGTCGAGGGCAGACGGCACGTCGAGGACGTGGACGGCTTCGTCGAGCGACTCGCCGCCATCGGTGACGTCCACGACTGTGCCGTCCAGGCCTTCGACGCACGCTACGTCGTGGGTCGCGAGCACCTGGAGCGGGCCGTCGCGCTGGCCAACCGTGCCCACGACCGAGGGGAAGCGATCGCCCGGGACCGCGGCGTCGAGATTCTCCTGTACACGGCCGGCACCCGTCAGATCGACGAGGCACTCGCAATCGGCGTCAGCCGGGGAGAGTGTCCCGTGGTGGTCGTCCTGGACGGCGACAGCAGCAACGAGGGTGGCGACGGTGACGAGGACGAGGCGGACACCGAGGCGGAAGCAGCCGCCGAAGTCGCCCCGTTGCTGGAGGAGGCCGCGGTCCTCGGAGCGTTTGACGAGGCACGCGTGCGCGAACACTTCGGAATCGGGGACGCCGAACTGGCGGCGGCCGAGGGGACGCTTGCGGACCTGGTCTGCGAGCGAGTCGCGCTCCTCGTGGTCGAGAAGTGAACTGTTCACGCGTACGACACGGTTGGGAAACCCACATAGGGTCAGCCTCCGAACGTGGGAGCGATGTCAGCCCTCCGGACCGAACAATGCACGGTCGCGCCGTCTGACCACGACCCGGTGTCGGTGTCCTATCGCGTCGCCGGCGACGGGCCGCCGGTGGTGCTCCTCCACGGCATCGGCCTCGACGCCAGCCACGTCTCGTGGGCCGACGTGTTTCCAGAGCTGGCCGAGGAGTTCACCGTCTACGCGCCGGACCTCCCGGGCCACGGCGAGAGCGACAAGCCCCGCGCCGACTACTCGACCCGCTACTACGAGGCGGTGGTCTCGGGCCTGTTGGAGGAGATCGACATTGCCGAGGCGAGCCTGGTCGGCGTGTCGATGGGCGGCGCCGTCGCCCTGTCCCACGCCCTGAACGGCGGAACGCCCGAGCGACTCGTCCTGGTCAACAGCTACGGCCTCACCGACGACGCCGCCTGGCGCGCGCCGCTCAGCGTCGCTCTCCGGTCGCCGCTCGGCGGCCCGATGATGAGTTCGATCGCGAAGACGAAACCCGCCGTCCGGAGCATCCTCGCCGCCACGACGGCCGGCACCGGCGTCGACGAAGACCTCGTCGAGGACGTCTACCAGAACACACGGGGGCGGGGCGCCCTGCGGGCGATGCGCCGGTGGCAGCGCAGCGAATTCGGCCTCGCCGGCTTCCGAACCGACGGGACGCCTCACCTGGAAACGCTGTCCGTCCCGACGCTGCTCGTCCAGGGTGTGGCCGACCCGATCGTCTCGCCCTCCTGGTCCCGCGAGGCCGCCGAGCGGATTCCCGACGGCGAACTGGCGCTGCTCGAGGGGGCTGGCCACTGGGCGCCCCGGGAGACTCCGTCCGAGTTCCTGAACGTCACTCGCTCGTTCCTCTCCTGACGTTTGTAGACAGAGGTTGTACGATCGCGACTACTGTTCCACCACTCCAACCGCAACGACGACGAAAGCCCTCAGGTAGACGGTCGCCTCACTGCGTTCGGCGCTGCGTCTGCCAAGGGTCTGCTTCGCTCGTGGTTCAAGAGGCGCCTCCGGCGCCTTTCGTCATCACGAGAGAGCAAAGCTCTCTCGAACGACAGCGAAGCGAGCAGGACCGTCTTCCGGAGGATGAAAGGGCGAGGCCCGGGTGACTCTCCCTCCGGTCGAGTCACCAAATGGCCGAACGGGGAGCGGGTGGCCGACCGAAGGGAGGCCACCGACTGCTCGAACGGCCGGAGGCCGTGAGAGCGAAGCGACCCGTGAGGCCCGTCTGGCGCTTCGTTTAGTTGGAGAGCGACCTCTATCGAGCGACCACCGGGAGCGAGATATGTCGCTCTCCGACCAGAGAGGGACCTTCGGTCCCTCAGGCAGTCGGCGCGTAGCGCCGACGACGCCAGCGGGCCGAGGGCTTTCCTGCCGTCGCAGTACCGATTGCTCCAGCAACTCTAACGTCTCACGTCCGACTCCCACAAACCGTCTCCTCACCCAAACCGAATGAATCAATTATTACCACAATCCGAGTAAATATCTGCAAGTATTTAAGAGAGAGGGGGACGCAATCCGTCTCCATGCGAGAAACTGACACAGAAGACACGTGGTCCCAGCGCGTCGTTCCCGGGCCGGTCCGGCGGCGGTTCACGGCGAAGTTCTTCGTCGTGGTCCTGGTGGCGATGGTCATCGCGGCCGGCGTGGGGTTTTTCTTCTACACGCAGGCCAACGACACGCTCGACGACCAGGTCCAGCGTGACGTCGACGCGACCGCCCGGTTGCAGGCGAACTCGCTGGAGAACTGGGTCGACGGCTTGCGCTTCCAGACCCGAACCCTCGCCCGATCGTCGACGTTCCAGGCCGAATCGGCCGACGCCGTCCAGGCCTCTCTCGAATCACAGGAGTTCCGGCCGGACGTCAGAGGCGTCCACTACATCGCCGTCTCCAACAGCACCATCACGGCGAGTACCGTCGACAACATGCAGGGGGTGCCGTTCGACAGCCTCGACGCACCCTGGGTCGACCGCCTCGACGAGATAGCGACACGGGTCGAGGACGGTAACACGGTCTTCGTCAGCGACACCCCCTACCGGCTCTCGCTGTACGGCGAGAACACCATCGCGTTCGTCAGTTCCCCGCCAAACGTCGACGACCGACTGGTCGTCGTCGAAGCGGGCGTCTCGAACGACAGGCTCTCCTTCGAGGCGGGCGGGCGGTCCGGCTACCTGACCGTCCACGACCCGGACACCGGCGTCGAGGAGTTCGTCTACGACGGCTCGCCCCGGGACACGGTGATCCCCTCGAGCTACGAGGAAATGCGCGACTCCGGCGTCGTCGACGACGAGGTGCTCGGGTCCGCGACCGTCGACGGCACCGACTGGACCGTCGTCGCACACGTCTCGAAACAGCAGGCCTACAGCCTGCGAAACCAGGTCGCGGCGAGCCTCGGCGCGCTCGTCCTCGTTCCGCTGGTCGTCATCGGCGGGGCCGTCGCCGTGATCGGTCGACGGACCGGCCGGACGCTCGGCCGACTGACCAGCCAGGCCGAGCGGGTGCAGGAGGGCGAACTCGACGAGAGCTTCCACTCCACCCGCGACGACGAATTCGGTCGGCTGACGGAGGCGTTCGACGACATGCGAGCGGGGCTGAAAGACCGGATCGAGGCGGCCGAGAAGGCACGAAAGGAGGCCGAAGTCTCCCGGGCAGAGGCGATGGAGCTGAACAACTACCTCCAGGAGAAGGCCGACGAGTACGCGACGATAACACAGCGGTGTGCCGCCGGCGACCTCACCCAGCGGATGGAGGCCGACGGCGAAAACGACTCGATGGACCGCATCGCCACCGAGTTCAACGACATGGTCGAGGAACTCGAAAAGACCACCGGCCAGCTCAAGACCTTCGCAGACCAGGTCGAAACGGCCGGCGGCGAAGTAAAGCAGTCGGCCGACACCGTCCGGACGGCCGCAGAGCAGGTCGCCGACTCCGTACAGCAGATATCCGACGACGGTCACGACCAGCGCGACCGCCTGCACTCCGTCTCGGAGACGATGGACGACGTCGCCGCAGACCTCGAGGCCTTCGCCGCCGAACACGACGAGGTAGACTTCGAGGAGTCCCTCGACCGCATCGAAGCCGTGGCGGCCGCCCTCGGGGAGGCCGCCGAGTCGAGCGAGGAGATGCTGGCGGAATCGCAGAACGTCGCCGGCGCCGCCGAAGAACAGGCGGCCGAACTCACCGAGGTCTCTGAACGAGCCCACGACCTCCAGCGGTACGCCCGGCCGCTGCGGGACGTCCTCGAGCGGTTCGACACCGAGGCCGAACACGAGTTCGTCTTCAGCGGCGGCCCGACCGGCATCGAACCGTCCCGGGGCGAGGCCGGGAGCGACGGCGACCGGTGACGGAGCCGAACACTTAGCCGTTGGCAGCCGTATCAGGGGACGATGCCCCGTCTCACCGACCCCGTCGACGTCGGTGGGGTCGAGATACCGAACCGGCTCTACCGCGCTCCGCTGTTGGAGTGTGCCGGCAACGGCCCGGACGCCGTCGACACCCTGATCGCCGAACTAGAACCGGCAGCAGCCTCCGGCGTCGGCCTCGTCTTCCAGGGCGCCAGCATCGTCACCGCCGAGGGAGGCTGTGCCGCTCCCAACATGACGCGAGTTCACGACCCCGAGTTCGTCGCCGACCTGTCCCGGCTCACCGGCGCCATTCACGACCACGGGGGCCGCATCTTCCTCCAGCTGGGACAGGGTGGCATCCGCGGTCTGGGCCTCTGGCACGCCGAACACGAGCCCAGCGACCAGCTCGCCGTCTCCGAGCCGCCGCTCCCGCTCCGGATGGCCGACCGACTCGGCTTCGTCGACCTCGCCCCCGACGTACTCGACACGTCCGAGGTCCGGGACCTGGCCGAGGCGTTCGGCCGGGCTGCCGGCTACGCCGCCGACGCCGGCTACGACGGCATCCACCTCTCCGGCGCGAACATGGGGATCGTCCAGCAGTTCCTCTCGCCACACTACAACCGCCGGGACGACGAATTCGCCGACGGCGTCCGGTTCCTGCTGGCGATCCGCGACGCCGTCCGCGACCACGCCGGGTCGATACCCCTCGTGACGAAGGTGCCCGCAGAGGTTGCCGCGCCAAAATTCGTTCGTAGGAAATTGTCGAGGGAAGACGGCGTCGCCGTCGCTGAGCGGCTTGCCGAGGCCGGTTTCGACGGTCTGGTCCCGGTCGAGTGTTCGACCTACTGGGACATGAGCATCGTCCGGGGGGCGTATCCCAACCGGGCCTGGCACGCCAGCGACCTCCAGGCCGGCTACGAGGCGGCCTTCGGCGGGCGAATTCGGGCCACCGTCGTCGACTGGCTCACTCGCCTCCAGGCGCGGTGGTACCCCCGGGAGCCGGGTTGGAACGAGGCCTTCTGTCGCGAGGTCCGCAGACGAGTGGACGTGCCGGTGTTCTGTGAAGGCGGGGTCAGAGAACGGGAGCAGTGCGAGAGGATCCTACGTGGGAAAGAACGGGGATACGGGGCGTCGGCGGAGGCCGAACCGGCCGCCGACCTCGTGGGAATGGGGCGGCCGTTCTACGCCGAGCCGCGGCTGGGGGCACGGCTACTCGACGGTGGTGAGGGTGACGGTGGTAAGGGCGACGGTGGTGAAGGCGACGGTGGTGAAGGCGACGGTGGTGAAGGCGACGGCGGAGAGGGTGGCGAATCGAGGCGGGCGCTGTGCGAGAGTTGCAACAACTGCACGGTACCGCAGGTGACCGGGGCGCCGGGGCGGTGTCGGACGCCGAGCGTGGTCAGACGACAGGCGGAGTTAGCGAAGGCTGGGCGGTACGAGCGGGACGCAGAAGGTCAGGACAGCTAAACGCGGCTACTCCTGCAGCGACTCCGGGAGGTCGTCGACCATGATGACGGCCTCGCCGTCGATGACGACGTCGCCGTCGTCTACCACGCGAGTCGTGAGGCGGAACTGGTTGTTGCCCAGGTCCTCGACGATCTCGCACTCGGCGGTGACGCGGTCGTCGATCCGGACCGGGTTGTGGAACTCCAGGTCCTGGGACAGGTAGATGACCAGACCGGGTACTCGCGCAAGTGCGGCGCTAATCAGGCCTCCCACCAGGGTGCCGTGAGCGATTCGCCCGCGAAAGCGAGTCTCAGAGGCGAAGTCGGCGTCGAGGTGCAGCGGATTCGTGTCGCCGCTGGCGGCCGCGAACCGTTTTACGTCGCCGTCGGTAATCGTCTTGGTGAACTCGAACCGGTCGCCGACGGTCAGGTCGTCGGGTTCGTCGGCGGTCAGTTCGGCGTGCCACTCCGGAAGGTCCTTGTCGGGTTGGATGCGCTCGGTCGGTGCTCCGGCGCCGTCCTCCTCGGACGGTTCGACGCCCATCGCCGCGAACGCAGCCCGGTTCGCAGCCACCACGCTGTCGAACATGTGTGACGACGTCTCCGTCCACGTGTCCAACAGCGCGCTGCGGTGCGATTCAGAACTCATCGGGCTCACCTTTGGGTTTACCCCCTATTAAAACGTGAGGATCATTCTCTAGGTGGGAAGGCGGCGTCGGAACCGCCACACGTCGCCGGTCTGACGCCTTCCGGTAGGCCCCGTTTACCGGTGCTGACCTGCTTCGCGTCATGGTATGACGTACGCCGGCTGCCCACATAACGGTAACGGATGGTATCAGATGGTATTCAGCGCAACCTTTATGGCAACAGCGGGCGTACGTGGTACTGACCGATGTCCGACGAGAGCGACGGGCCGATGTGGCCCCCGGCGATGTTCAAGGCGTTTACCGAGACGAGCGAGCAGGCAGTCGAGCAGCAACAGGAGCTGTTCAAGCGGATGTTAACGGGGGGCATGTCCGGGCTGGACATGAATCAGCTCGGGGCGATGAGTCAGACGGCGACCTTCAAGACCCGAGTCCAGAGCGGCGGACGTATCTCCATTCCCGACGCCGAGCGCGAGGCGCTCGACATCGAGGAGGGCGACATCGTCCAGACCGTCGTGATCCCGGTCAAACGCAACAGGAGTGAGTAACTATGGTAGACTACACCAGACCCGTCACCGCGACGTTTGAACTGCAGCGCCAGGCCATCGAGGGCAACCGCCGGGTGCTCGAACAGGGCGTCGAGATGCAGAAGAACTTCAACCAGGCCGTCATCGACAGCCTGGAGGGAACCGAGTCGGCACAGCGCCGCACGGTCGAACTCCAGCAGACGGTCCTGCACAACGCGCTCGACGCCATCGAGGCGAACGTCCCCGGCGTGGGCAACTCCGTCGAGGACGTCCGCGAGGCCGCCGACGAGGGCTTCGAGGTCCTGCTGGACAACCACGCCGAGGCCTTCGACAACATCGCCGCCGAACTCGAAGAGAGTGCCGAGGCCTACGACGACCTCTCCGAGGACTACCTCGCCGCGCTGGACGAACAGATCGGGCTCGTGCTGGACGCCCACGAGGAGTGGGAGGCCCAGTCGGTCGAGGCCGTCGAACAGCTGGCCACCGGCGTCGAGGAACTCCAGGCCCAGATCGAGGACGTCCAGTCCCAGGTCCGGGAGATGCAGTCACAGGCCGTCGAGGCCGTCGAGGCGTAGGGATTCGGAATTTTTTATTCTGCAGGTACGATAGGATACACCAGTATGAGCGAATCGAACCAGATCCAGGACGAGTGGAGCGAGATGGTAGAGAACATGAACGACGCGGTCGCAGACTCGATCGAGCAGAACATGGAGGCCCAGGCGGCCTTCGTCGAGTCGTGGGCCGACGCCTTCGACAACTCGGTTCCCGAGGAAGACGTCGTCGCCGACGGCATCGAGGGGTACAACCGCGCCTACGAAGTGTGGATGGAAGCCGCCGAACAGATGGCCGAGCGGTCCAGCGACGCCGCCAGCGGCGAGGACGTCGACCCGGCCGAGTTCCGGGACATCTGGCTGCAGTCGGCCAACCAGGCCTTCAAGGAAGTCATGTCGACCAGTGCCTTCGCGGCCGCCAACGGCCGGTTCGTCGAGGTCCTGATGGAACTCCAGCAGGAAGTCGACGAACTGACCGAAGACACCGTCGCCCAGCTCGGCCTGCCCACCCAGGGTGACGTCGAAGAGGTCGGCGAGCGCCTGGTCGAGCTGGAGCGCCGCCAGCACGCCGTCGAGGACAAGCTCGACCGGATCCTCGACGAACTCGAGGGATAACCATGGCGTTCAATCCCCTGTCGGCGGCGCTGGACGCACAGAGCTGGGCTCTCGAAGAGGCCGGCGAATCGGCCGAGCGCGCCAGCCTGCTGCCGGAGCGCAGCCTGGAGATGGCCACGATCGACGTCGGCCAGACCCCCTCCGAGGTCGTCTACGAGGAGAACAAGCTGGAGTTGCTCCACTACGAGCCCATGACGGAGGAGCAACACGACGTGCCGATCCTCATCGTCTACGCGCTGATCAACAAGCCGTTCATCCTCGACCTCCAGCCGGGCCGGAGCGTCGTTCGCCGGCTGCTGGAAGCCGGGCACGACGTCTACCTCATCGACTGGAACGAGCCATCGCGGCTCGACCAGCACCTCGGCCTCGAGGACTACGTCACCCGGTACGTCGACAACTGCGTCGACGAGGTCCGCGAGCGCTCCGGCCAGGACGCGATCAACGTCCTGGGCTACTGCATGGGCGGTACCATGACGGCGATGTACGCCGCACTGGAGCCACAGAAGGTCAACGCTCTCGGCCTGATGGCCGCGGGGCTGTGCTTCGACCGGACCGGCGGCACCCTGGAAGACTGGGGATCGAAGGGCAACTACGACCCCGAAGACGTGACCGACGCCTTCGGCAACGTCCCCGCGAACTTCCTTGCCCAGGGCTTCGCGACGATGGACCCGGTCGACAACTTCCTCAGCAAGTACATCACGCTGTACGAGAACCTCGAGAACGACGCGTTCGTCGAGAACTTCGCCCGGATGGAACACTGGCTCGACGAGGGCATCGACCTGGCGGCGCAGGCCTACGTCGAGTTCCTCGAGAAGATCTACCAGGAAAACCAGCTGTACAACAACGAACTCGAGATCGGCGGCCGTCCCGTCGACCTGGGCGAGATCGACATGCCGGTGCTCCAGATCATCGGCGAGTACGACCACCTCATCCCGGCAGCGGCCAGCAAGCCGTTCAACGACGTCATCGCGAGCGAGGACACGGAGATCATCGAGTATCCGACCGGCCACATCGGCCTGTCGGTCTCCTCGAGTTCCCACGAGGAAGTCTGGCCCCGCGTCTGTGAGTGGTACGCAGAGCGCCAGGGCGAGGCCGAAGCGAAAGCGGAAGAAGCCGCCGACGAGGCGGCCGAGGCCGAGACGGCCGAAGCCTCCGACGCGGTCGACGCGGTGGCCGAGACTGGCGTCGCCGAGGTCGAATCGGTCGACGAGGCCGTCGAGGTCGAGCAGGACGGCGCCGGCGCCGAGGTTCAGGAGGCCCCCGGCACCCACAACGGCGACGAGAGTGCAGTCGACGTCGAGTCGGTCGAGGGCATCGGCCCGACGTTCGCCGAGCGGCTCGCGGACGCCGGCATCACGACCGTCACCGACCTCACCAACTACGACGCGGCCGAGCTGGCCGAAATCGCCCAGACCAACGAGAGTCGCGCCGCAGACTGGCTCGAACAGGTCCAGTCCTAACGGCGTCCGTTCTCCCGTTCGCTCACCGCTCGCACCACTCGTCGGCTCCGCCCGGTAGTCGCCCTGTGGGCCGTTGGCACTCCACGTGTGACGGTCCACCGAAGCTATCCGGCGGAGACACCTTTTTCTCGCTCTGCGTCGACCCATGAGATATGCTCGACGGACAGACCTGTCTCGTCACCGGGTCCTCGCGGGGGATCGGTCGCGGCATCGCCAAAGACTTCGCCGCCAACGGCGGGGAGGTCGTCGTCAACTATCGCTCATCCGAAGCCGAAGCACAGGCCGTCGTCGAAGAGATCGAGGCCGACGGCGGCGACGCCATCGCCGTCCAGGCGGACGTCGCCGACATGGACGACGTCCAGTCGATGGCCGACGAGGTCCACGACGAGTACGGGCAGGTCGACGTCCTGGTCAACAACGCCGGCATCACCATCGACAAGAAGTTCGAGAAGATGACGCGAGACGACTGGAAGACGGTGATGGAAGTGAACCTCGGCGGCGTGTTCAACTGCACGAAGACGTTCTTCGAGGACGTCCGCACCGCCGACGAGGGACGGCTGATCAACGTTTCGAGCGTCGTCGGCCAGCAGGGCAACATCGGCCAGGCCAACTACGCCACCACGAAGTCCGGCCTCTTCGGTTTCACCCGGACCCTCGCCCTGGAACTCGCCCACGAGAACTCCACCGCGAACTGCGTGGCTCCGGGATTCGTCGAGACCGACATGCTCGAACACGTCCCGGACCGCGTCAGAGAGAAGATCCTGCGGAACATTCCGCTGGACCGGTTCGCAGAGGTCGAGGACATCGTCGGCATCGTCCGGTTCGTCGCCAGCAAGGAATCCAGCTACATGACCGGCCAGATTCTCGGCGTCAACGGCGGCATGGAGTGGTAGAACCACCAACAACGACAGACCGTGGATTCACTACCTGCCGCGAGGCGTGAGATCACCAAACTGCTCGCGATGCATCACGTCGACGGCGAACTGTCGCAAACACGCGACTAGCTCCGCCTCGGTCTCGTAGGCGTAGACCGTCGCCTCCCACCGTCGCGAGAGCGAGCGAATCATCGCACTGGAGACGGTCGATTCGTGGACGAAGACGACTCGCTCCTGGTCCTCGTCGCCGAGGGCTTCGAGCACCGCCCCGGTCTCGATGCCGACGCCGAGGTTCCGGCCCACGTGTGGCGCGACGAGGGCAACGACGTTGCTCGCTCGGGCGAACCCAATGCTCTGGGAGGCGGCATCCTGGTCGTCGAGGTCGACCTCGGCGTCGACCGCCAGAAACGCGTTGAGCCCGTAGTCACGGAGGCTATCCCGGACACTGGCGAGCAGCTCGAAAGCCTCGTCCTCCGTGTAGTCGCCGTTATCCTCGTCCCATTGCCCAAATCCGACCGACGTGGGATCGACTGTTTCGTCCGCGTCGGCCACCAGGTCCGCCACCGTGAACGCCTTGTATGGCCCCATGAGGTAAACCAGAAAATCCGCGTAGTGGACAGGGCCCAAGGTGTCCAGCAAGTGCTCGCGCATGGGCCGGAGTATCTCCGGATGGTATTTAAAAATCCGTATTTTCAAAGATGTTCGACTCGATAAGTGCTAAGAAGGACGACGCCGAAGAGGGTGATACGATGGCCGACGCAACCGCCGAGGGTGGCGACCCGCCGGAGCCGCCGTTGCCCGCTGACAGCATCCTCTCGCTGTCGGAGTACCTGGCAATGCAGCGGGCGATCGGCAACGAGACGCGGTATCGAGTGCTGCGGACACTGACCCACTACGGTGATCTGAGTGCGACCGAACTGGGCGAGGCACTCGACGTCGCTCCGAACAATCTCCACTACCACCTCGACCAGCTCGTCGACGTCGGGCTCGTCCAGAACCGCAAGCGGGCGGAGGCAGACGCCGATGGGCTGTACTCGTACTACCGGGCGACGGCGATGGGCGAAGCCATTCTCGAATACGGCGTGCAGGAACTCATGCGCAGGGAGCGAGAGTTCCGAGACGCCTACGCAGGTGAGTGACAGCGGTTTCGAACAGATGGGTGTGGCAACCATCGCAGCACGTCCGCCAGCGCCTGCTGGACCGAACCCTCAAGCCCCAGCCAGACCCATCACGACCAAATGTACGTCAGCGTCATCGGCGGGGGCACCTGCACCGACGAACAGGCCGACCTGGCAGAAGCCGTCGGCCGGGAGGTCGCAGACCGGGGTCACGACCTGGTCTGTGGCGGTCGGGGTGGCGTCATGGAGGCGGCCTGCCGGGGTGCCGTCGAGGCCGGCGGCCACACCATCGGCATCCTCCCCGGCGAGTCACGGGACCAGGCCAACGACTACGTCGAAACCGTCATCGTCACCGGCATGGGCAACGCCCGGAACGTCCTCGTCGCCCTGAACGGCGACGGCGTGGTGGCCATCGACGGCGGAACGGGCACGCTCTCGGAGATCGGCCACGCGCTCGACTTCGGCCGACCGGTCGCCGGTCTCCAGACCCACCAGGTCGACGGCATCCAGAGGCTCGAACACGTCGAAACAGCCGAGGCGGCGGTGGACTACGTCGAACGATGGTAAGTTCGGACGCACAGCCTCCGGCTACAGTGGCGCGCCGACTGCGGGGAGTGCTGACGGCCTGGCGGTTCTGGCTCGGGCTGGCGACGCTGGTGTTTGTCGTCTGGTACGCGGTGTTCCTGTTCCGGTACCGGGTCGTTTCGGCGCTGAGGACAACCAGTGGAGTCGTTCACGACGCCGTGCCGATAGTCCCGGCTATCGACCCGGCCTCCGCACGAGCGGTCGTCGGGGCGGTCACGGGGCTCGGCATCCCCACAGCCATCGTCGCGTTCTTCGTCGGCTTCGCCCTGTTTCACCGGCAGGCCGAGATCGAACGCTCGGTCGAACCGATGGAAGACGACTGACTCGAGGGGTCCCCGGTCCGTGGCGTGCCGTGCGTTACCACCTACTTTAGGCCCGCCTAAATTTCGGTGCGTTTATCAATCTTTAGGCTAGCCTAAAGATCGATGCCAACGAGCAGACGCGACCTGCTGGCGGCCAGCGGTGCGTTGGCCGCCACGGTAGGACTGGCAGGATGTAACGTACTGGGGGGAAGCGACGGTGAATCCGGAGACGGTACGGACGGCGGGACGCCCTCGACCGGCACGTGCGAGGGTCCCTCGGCGGACGTCGCAGTGGCTGCCGAGTGGAACGCCATGCGAGCCAGGGTCTGGGACGCGCTGGCTCTCGGCGTCGCTGGCGAATCGGGTAGTGGCTCGGCGGTGGCAGAGAACGTCTTTGCCCGCTTCGAGCAGGCAAGCGGGGAGTACGGCACCCACGAGAAGCTCGAGGGGACCGACGAGAGAGCATACGAGAAGTTCGAGGAGGCACTCGGCGAACTCCGGTCGGCAGGCCTCGACGACGGCGACCTCGAGCGGGCCAGGGAGGAAGCCACCGTCGCCGACGAACAGCTGGCAACCGCCCAGAAGCGCCTCGTCGGAAAGCCGACGACCCACGTGCTGGACCTCCAGTTGCTCGGCGCGAGAATCGAGAACGCAGGCGTTCTAGCGGCGGCCGGGAAGTTCGAGGCGGCAACGACCGTCGCGGCGTCGGTCCTCGAGCGGTTCGAGAACGCGGCCGTCCACGACGCGCTGGAATCTGCCGACAGCGAGGCCTACGAATCCTTCGAGGCCGCCGTGAAGAACGTCGAGTCGGCCGCCGGAAACAATGACGAGAAGGCCCTCCGGGCCGAGGCGAACGCAGCATTCCAGGCTGCCATCGACGGGAGCTACGCGCTGGCAACCGCCGAGAACGCGGCTGGCGCGGGCCACGTCGCTGCTCTCCAGGCCCGGGGCTGGGACGCCGCAGCTCTGGCCGGTATGGGTGGACCGTCGACCGGCGTCGCCCACGCCGCCGTCCTGACGACCTACCGCGCTCGAGTCTACGACGCCGCCTGGCTCGCAGCGAAGGGGGACGCCGCTCGCGCCAGGACGATGGTGGCCGACGTCTTCGCACACTTCGAAGGGGCGAAAGCCCACGAGGCACTCGAATCGGCGTCCCACGACGCCTACGAGGGCTTCGAGGGCGGCCTCTCGAAGCTCCAGACGGCCATCGAAAACGGCGACACGGCCGCGATCGAGTCGGCGGTCGGCACCGTCGACGAGAACCTCGTCGCGGGCATCGAGAAGCTAACCGGGTCGAACGCCCCGGTCATCGAGGCGGCGTTCTTCCGAGCCCGGTTCGCCGACGCCTACGAACGGTACCACCAGGGCGAGGCCAGCACCGCCGCGTCCATCACCCAGAGTCTGTTCGAACGGTTCGAAGCCAACGAACTCGACGTCCACGAAACTGTCGAGTCCACGAGCGAGGACCTGTACCACCGCTTCGAGGAGAAACACCTGGCCGGGCTCGTCAATGCCTTCGAGGGCAAAAATGACGAGGCCGTCGAGACGCACTACGACGGCGTCCAGTCCACGCTTCTCGAGTTCGAGGCGAACGCCGGAGGGACGGCCACCGTCAGTGCGGCCGAAGCAGCCTACGTCACCGGTCGCAGCTTCGACGCCGCCGTTGTCGACGCACTTGGCAACGACGAACGGGCAGCAGCCATCGCCCAGGCCGCCTTCGAACACTTCGAAGGTGGCGCCGGTGGCTATCACGAAGCACTGGAGAAAGCAGACCACGAGACGTACGAGGCGTTCGAGAAGGCACTCGGCGCCATCAGCACGGCGGCAACGGATGGCGAAGACGTGTATCCGAAGTCAAAGACCTTCGGGACGGACGCAGTCGCTTCGGCCTACGCGGTCGTCGGAACGGGCGGCGGTTCTCACACCGAGGCCGCTGCCGGCATCGCCCAGGGCGTCTTCGCACACTTCGAAGACGCCCGGGTCCACGAACTGCTGGAACGCGCCGACACGTCGGCCTACCACGGCTTCGAGGGCGCTCTCGAATCCTTCGTCTCGGCGCTCCAGAACGGTGGTGACGTCGAAGCTGCCGCGACGTCCTTCGCCAGCGCGTCGCTCTATGCCCAGTTCGCCCTCGTCGACGGCGTCGAGGAACTGCCCCTCGACCTCTCGCTCGGCGGGTCCGGCGGTCATGGTAGCGGTCACGGCGGCGGCAGTGGCAACGGCTCGAGCCTGCAGGGCGGCCCCAACGTGGTCGAGGGAGTCCCCGAGGACGCCGACCACGTCGTCGACATGACGGCAGTGGCCTTCGAACCGGGTGAGACCACGGTCTCGGCTGGAGATACGGTCGCCTGGAAACACACTGCCGGCGAGGCCCACACCGTTACTGCCTACGAAGGCAAAATTCCGGACGGCGCCGACTACTGGGCCTCCGGGGACTTCCATTCGCAGTCTGCTGCAACGTCGGGCTGGGAAGAGGGCACGGGAGCCGTCCAGGCCGGCCAGTCGTTCGTCCACACGTTCGAGGCGACCGGGACGCACGAGTACTTCTGCATTCCCCACGAGGCCGCCGGGATGACGGGAACGATCGTCGTCGAGTGAGGAGGGAGCAGTCGTGGTCGAGCGGGTGCAACTCGGCCCGCCATCTACGTAGCTCCCGAGGCCACGTGTTGGAAACCCGATCAATGTAAGACGAATAAATCATCTAATAGGCAGTGAATTTATAATGTTAAGGGTATAGTATCAAACCGTCAGCCGGTCCGGATATGGCAAGTGAGAGGATATTCGTGACACAAACCGAGATCGAGAGCGCCACGGTGGAACGTAGTTCAGGGGAGCAATCGGATGGGGTCCAGGCCGGAGGGAACGACGCGGGTTCGGAGGGGACGAGGGAACGATCGGCAGCGTTGCCCCGGGACCTCGTCTTCGACCTGCTGTCGGTCACGCGTCGACGGATGCTACTCCGGTATCTGGACGAGAACGAGGGGACGGCACCGCTGGGGGAACTCTCGCGGGAGATCGCAGCAGAGGAAAACGACGTGCCGGTCGCCCAGGTCTCCTCGAAGCAGCGAAAACGCGTCTACGTCGGCCTCTACCAGTCACACGTCCCCAAGATGGAGGATGCGGGCGTCGTCGACTACGACAACCAGTCCGGGGCGGTCGAACTGGGGCCCAACGCAACGGAACTGTTCCCGTATCTGTACTTCGAGGACGAACCCGACGACGAGACAACCGGCAGTGAGTCGGCAGGACGCCTGTCTGGACTGGTCGGCAGTTTGAAAGAGCGGTTCTGACGGGGAGTCCCCCGACGATGGCCGCCGACCTCGACGCCGTCAGAGCCAGTCGACGAACGACCCTTCGATGAGGGTTTCTGCCTGGTTGTCGACGTAGGCGGCCTGCATCCCCCAGATAGCTTCGGCCAGGGGGACGCCGGCCTCGACCTGGCGTTCGACGTAGTCGTGTTTCCAGCGCGCCGGCGTCGTCCGCCGGTCCAGGCGTTCTCTGAGGGGGTGGACGTACCGGCGGGCCTGTTCGGTGGAGAGGCCGGCGAGTTCGAGGCCGTCGCGGGCGAACTCCAGGCACTCGCCGCAGATCTCGTCGACGTCGGTCGCCTCCGCACCGTCGGCCGTGATCCACCGCATGTCCGCCCGGAGGCCGTCGCGGGTGGCAGCGTAGAAGTTCTCGCGGGCGGTCTCCCAGTCCAGTCGCGCGACGGGGTGTTCCCGGCGGTGGAGGCTCTCCATCAGGCCGGCGAAGACGGCCTGGAACGCGACGGCGTCGCTGACGGTCGGCTGTCCGGGGAGAGGACGAAACTCGATGCGGGCGTTGGCGTCCGACCGGGTCGGGCCGTCGAACACCGGACGGATCCACCGCCAGTAGCTGCCGTGTTTGTGCCGGAAGTGGGCGAAGTCGTCGTCGAACCGATTGCCCACCGGCACGTTCATCGGGACGATAGTCTCGTCGGCGGCCACGTCGTCGATGGCGTCTTCGACGGTCTCGAAGTCCGGCGGGAACCGGACCTTGCCTTCGTCGAGGTCGCTGTCCGGCGGATTGAGCACGGACTCGAAGACGCCGATGCGGTTCTCCATGTGGGCGTCCTCGACGATTACCTCGTCGTCGGCGTCGTCGTACAGGTCCGGCGGGAAGAAGGGGGCGTTGACCCCGAGCGCGAGGAGAGGGCCGGCCACACGGAGTGCGTAGCGGAAGAAGTCGGGGAGGTCGGGGGCGTGGGGAATCTGGTAGTGGGGCTGGATGGACGTGATGAGGCTCTCGGGCAGCACCGTCTCGGCCGAGAGCGAGACGTGTGGGGCGTCGAGACGACAGCCGGCCGGATAGTCGGTGTTGGCCATCGCGTGGTACCGGACGGCGTCGGACATGTTGGTCGCGATGCGGATGCCGTCCTGCTCGACGTAGTCGGTGAGGTAGGACGTCGCCGTCTCGCCGTTGGGCGGCACGGTCCACATGCCGTCGGCCACTAGCCGGATGTCCTCGGCGGCGATGTAGTCCTGGGCCGGTGCCAGATTCGCCTGCAGTTCTCGTTCCTGGGCTTCCAGGCCGTAGGAGCCCAGGGGCTGGGGACTGGTCTGCATCTCGGCGTTGTGGAGGCCGAGTTCCTTCTCGAAGCCGATCAGTCCCAGGAGGTTCCGGGGGACCCGCCGGAGGGCGTCGGTCCGCGAGTCCGCCGCATAGAGTTCGAGTTCCAGGCCGACGATTGCCTGGGCGTTGTCGAACGTGCCGTCGCGCACCTCCTCCTTGAGCAGCTCGGCCTCTTCGAGCGCCCGCTCCTGGAACGCCTCTGCGTCGACAGACAGCGCCTCTCTGACTTTGGCCGCCAGTTCCGAGGCCGACATTGCCGCCGCTTTCGTCGTCCACCGGTTTGAAAGCAGTGGGTCGGGGCTGCCTAGTCCGGAGCAACCCCTGGCAGCACCGTCACGGGCCAGTCGCTCTCGGCAAGCACCTCCCGAACGGTCGTCCCCGGCGGTTCTTCGGCCCGCTCGGGGTCGCCGCTCGTCGCCCCCAGGACGATTTCGTCGACGGCCTGTTCCTCGGCGACCGCCAGTATCTCTTCGGCCGGGCCGCCGGCCCTGGTCACTGTTTCGACGGTGGGTTCGACGAACCTGGTCTGTGCGACGTTCTGGGCGTCGCCGGCGTCTCTGGTGTCCATCCCGACCTCCTCGACGGTGAGGACGGCTATGGTGTCGTCGGCGCCGACGTGCGGGTCGAGGTAATCACAGGCCGCCGCCGTCGTGTGGACCGACGCCGTCGCGACCAAGAATCGAGTCATGTCCGTGAGATGGGTGGCGACGGGTTTGGGAATTGTGGCGACTACCTGGAGAACGACGTTCGTTGTCGATGTGACCGGTTCGAACACGAGAACGGCCAGACCCACCGACACCATTCTATCGGCACCGACGAATTCATAGTCACGGGACACACCCACTTCGCCGTGCGCGTCCAGAACAGTTTCATCGGGGCCGAGGGGGTCGGAGAAACCACCGAGCGGCGACTCTGGGAGGCCGGCGTCACCCACTGGGACGACTTTGCCGGCGAGGTCAAGGGCGTCGGCGAGACCAGGGCGAACCGAATCGAATCCTTCTGCGAACGAGGCCGGGAGGCTCTCGCCGACGAAGATATCCGCTTTTTCGACCGAACGTTTCCCAGCGGCGAGCGGTGGCGGCTGGCCAAATCCTTCGAGGACCGCCTCTGTGCGTTCGACATCGAGACGACGGGGCTGGATCCCGGCCGAAGCGTCGTCACCACCGTCTCGCTCCACCAGGGCGGCGACACCCGAACCCTCGTCAGGGGCGACGACCTCACCGACGATACCCTCCGGGCTGCGTTCGACGACGCCGGCATCCTCGTCTCGTTCAACGGCAAGCGCTTCGACGTCCCCTTCCTCGAACAGCACTTCGACGTCGACCTCGGGCTGCCCCACCTCGATCTCATGTACACCTGCCGGCAACTGGGGCTCTCGGGCGGACTGTCGGCCGTCGAGAGCGCGATGGGCATCGAACGAGAGTTACCGGACGTCGGCGGTCGCGAGGCCGTCCGGCTCTGGCACGCCCACGAAGCCGGCGAGGACGGGGCGCTCGACCGACTGATCCGGTACAACCAGGAGGACGCGGAGAACCTCACGACGGTGCTCGACCGGGCCGTGGCCGAGTTGACGCCGGCGGTCGTCGAAGACTGAGGTTCTCGGTGCCAGCGTCGAGCCCGTATCGAACGCCGCGTTAACCCGAACCTTGTAGGGGTCTCCGGTCGTCCTCCGGCAGTATGTCCGGCCCGAGCAATGGTGGCGTCGACGCCAGCGCCAGCGGTAGCCAAGATGGCGGCCTGGACGGCGGCACGTACACCCTCGTCGTCGCCCTCCTCGAAGCGGCCACCGTCGAGGTGGGGGCGCTAGGCACTGTCGAATTCCACCCCGGCTGGTACGCCTACACCGGCAGCGCGCTCGGTCAGGGTGGCTTCTCGCGGATCGAACGCCACCGCGAGGTCGCCAGCGGTGACCGGGACACCCGCCACTGGCACGTCGACTACCTCCTCGGACTCGACCGTGCGAGCGTCGACGACGTGTTTCAGTCCGTCGGCATCGACGCCGAGTGTACGATCGCCCGGGCCATCGAGGGCGTCCCCGTCGCCGGATTCGGCGCCAGCGACTGCCGGTGTGACACTCACCTGACGTTCGCCCCACAGCGCGACGCGCTGGTCGGGACGGTCGACGCCGCCCACGCCGCAGCCCGAGCCCGGGGGACGGCCGACGACGCGGCGACCAGCGACTGTTGACGCCGCCTTTCGACCGGGACGATACCCCGGCACGTGCCCGTGACCCGCCCAATTTCGCCGTGAACGGTCGAAAACTTGTTACGCGCTACCAATTAACGTACAGACAGGAGCCGCGATGGCGTCCAACGAGACGAAGCTCGCGGACGAGATGGGTCGGTTTACCCAGGTCGTCGCCGACGGCCAGAAGGTAGCCGACGTCGAGTGGAAGCGCGGCCGGATCCTCTGCTCGACCGAGCGATTGTTGCTCGTGACCAACGACGGCAAGCGCGTCCTCCCGCTGGAAACCGTCAGTGACCTCTCCACGCGGGACGACGCCCCGGCCGCCACCGGCGTCCCTGGCTACGTCCGGGTCTCGACCGATTCGGGGGTTTTCCTCGTCGCACCGGAGAGTCTGGAAGCCGTCGAGTCGGCCCTCTACGAGGCGTTACTCGGCGACGCCACGGTGCTGGTCAAACATCCGGCCGTAGAGGGTGGCGTCGTCACCGACGCCAGTTGGGAACGGGCGAAGCTCACCGTCGAGGACGAGAATCTGGCGTTCGGGACGGCGAGTGGCAGTTTCGTCTCCGTCGACCTGGACGACGTCGGCGAGGTCGACACCGATACCCGGCGGATTCGTGGCACGCCCCGGAAGACGGCTGCTGTCGACCACGTCGAAGGAGATACCGTCGTCCAGACGCGCTTTTCGGGGCCGAGTCGGCGGGTGAGCGTCGTCGCGGCGTTTCTCCGGCGGGGTGCAAAGCGCAACGAGACCGACGTCGACGTGGGCGAGGCCGAACACGCCGTCCTGGTGGCACTGTACTCCGGCGTGTCGCCGTTCGAAGTCCCGGGATTCATCGGCATGGACGCCGACGAGGTCGAGGAGATCTACGCCGACCTGGTCGAGGTGGGGTTGCTGACGACCGTCAGGACCCGGCGTGACGTGTCGCTGAAGCCCCGAGGTCGGGTGATTGCCGGCGAGGAGGCGACCGAACAGTAGCGAATTCTGCCTCGAACCGAATCTCGGTCACTGGGGGACGAGCCGGTAGAGGTAGCCCGGGCCGCCGTCCTGGGACCGCCGCTCGGCGTAGTAGACGGCGTCGTCGGTGACGAGTGCGGCGCTGGTGGCGACGCCCTCGCCGGTGGTGAGCCACTCCGTATCGCCGTCTGCCGCGTCCAGGGCGTACATCGACCGGTCGTAGGACCCTGCGAGAACGTGGTCCGGCGTCGCGGTCAGCGAACCGATGACGTAGCCGCCGACGTATTTCTCCCAGCGCTGCTCGCCGGATTCCGGGTCCAGCGCGTAGACGTTGTAGTCGTGGCTACCGACGAACACTGTGCCGTCCTGGCCGACGGCAGGGCCGGACATCACCTCGGCGCCGGTCTCGAACTGCCAGGATTCGCTGCCGTCGGCCAGGTCGACGGCGTAGACGTGCTGGTCCCAGGAGCCGAAGATGGCGTTGCCCCGGTGCATCGTCACGGGGCCCTTGATCTCCGCGCCGGTCTCGAACTTCCAGGCCCGTTCGAGGTCCGGGAACGTCCAGGCGTAGCAGTTGCCGTCGTTCGATCCGACCACGAGCCGTCCCGCATCGAGGTCCAGCCCGATGGTCGAGTGAGGGTGGTTCGTCGGCCGCCCGTCCATCCACTCCAGCGCGCCGGTCCCGGCGTCGACGGCCGCGACGCTCCCGCTCGGCAGGGAGTACTCGACGGCGACGTAGACGACGCCGTTGTAGTAGACCGGGCTCGACCCGATGGCGTCGCCGAGCGGGCGGCGCCACTCCCGCCGGCCGGTCTCGAGGTCGAAAGCGTACAGCGCGCCGTCGTAGGCGCCGACGTAGACGAGGCCGTTGGCGATGGCGGGCGTCCCGTGGACGCCCCGCGAAGTCGGGCCGACTTCGGCGGTCCACTGAATTTCTCGGTCAGGCGTGACTCGGCGGAGCGTTCCCGTATCGCCGCAGATGACGACGTCGCCGTCGGGCGTCCCGACGGGCGTCGACTTCGCGGCGGTGTGGTCGCCGCGATTGACGGGAAGGCGCCAGTCGACGGCCACCGCGTCAGGTATCTCCCTGTCGACGTAGCCCTGGTTCTTCAGCCCGCCCTGGAACTGGGTGGAGGCGTGCTCGTCGAGGGTGGTCGACGCGAGCGGGTCGAGGTCGTAGGTGGCACTCGGGGCGCGGGCGGCACAGCCGGCGAGGGCGAGGGCGGCGGCCCCGCCACTCGCCCGGAGGAACTGGCGACGCGTCGGCATGGCCGGAGAGGCGAGAGGAGAGGGTAAAAAGGCACGGCATCAGTGGGCGGTGGTGAGTAGAGCAGGCTCCCGGGGCCGACGGCACGACGAACGTCCGTCAGTTCAGCCATTGTCACCCCGCATTGGATAGACTGTTTTGACAGCCGATCAATTCATTGTTTGGCCATGTTAGGGCCTTGTTCGTGACATTACAGTGATTTAGTCGGCGTTACGTTAACGAGAATCGTGCTTTCGTTGAGGTCGAATGACTCGGGTTGGTCAGCCCACCGGATCCCCGTCCCGGACACTGTACACGGCGATTCACCGGAGTAAGAATCTGCCCGGACGATGGTCTTCGCCGGTCGCTCTGGAAGAATCACAGTAGTAGAATGTTCGCCATCGGATATTGTCCCTAGGGAAACGGTGTGTTGGACTGAGCCGTCACTGCTCAAGAATACTAGCCGTGTTTCGTACAGCGTCGCATTTTGACAGTCTAGTTCGTCAAGATCGATTCCGCCGGAAAAGCGGTATTCGCTGTCCTCAGTCCTGTTTAGTTGCCCGAAGACAATAGCTCGCGCATCGTTGTCGGTGGGGAACGGGCCGCTACAGCCAGCAAGCACCCCGCTGCTGCTCACACCGACGAAGCCCAAGAATGAGCGGCGGTTTAGTTCGGTCATTGTCACCTCGTGTCAAGTAGATTGTCCCATAGCCGATTAATTCAGTGCAGTTATAGTATCGAACACGCTGGATGGGTGATAACATGGTCGCAGAGCTCTAGATAGTTTACCATCAGCCAATTCGGCACCAGTTCTCCTTGGCCTAATACAAATATCACAACCAGACATACGTTACCGATGTAGGAATGATTTATTTATCGCGACTCTTCGAGGGGGATCTGTGAGCTTGATGCCAGTGCCATGGAACTCACACTCTTTGGGTCCCTCGTAGGAATCAAATTGGGCGAAGATGTACGTTGGCCGCTCCGAGAGGTTCGCAGAGACATTTCGTAACCACGTCACCGTCCCAACAGAGACGGTTTGCTGGATCTGCTTCTGTTCGTCGAGGAAGACGACGCGTGAGCCATGCACTGTAACGTTATCACAGTGGTTTTCACGCTGGCTTACAGAGCCTTCGAACCGATAGGTGCCATCCTCCGTCTGCGTTAGCTCGCCATGGACGTCAATATCCCACTCGCTATCGACGGGGAACGGTCCGCTACAGCCAGCAAGTAGCACAAGACTGCTCGTTCCGACGATTGCCAGGAACGTCCGGCAGTCTATCCACTGCATGTCCGGCTAACAGTACCGGTCCGAATATTGTACATAGGGCTTGTAGTCCCCAATTCCATTGATTTTCAGCCCATAGACCGTATACTTCGTACTTACGTTCTCAAACTGACGGACTCGAACGGGTTCGAGTTCGAGTCGATGTGGCAATTTTGTTACCGTCGTCGAAAAATTATAGGTGTACGAGTGACCGATTCCAAGCGGCTGGTTGACCGGCACAGTAGCGAATTCATCACCACTCCGGTCATTGAACCTTATTGAGAGGTTCGAGATGTAGGGTCGACCTGTTCCGCTAATTTCGACGTATCCTTCGACTGTGTATGTTCCATTCTCTGATTCCTCAATATCGGTAATCCATGGCGAGACATCCCACGATGAACCGCCGAGGAATCCACTACAGTTAGCCCCGATGAAAAAGAACCATGTGAATATTCCAACTATTATAATAAAGAGAGCTACCGCTAGGACCCGTTTTGTACTCGGAATCCTTTGTATTGGTTTCATTCTCGATCAAGGCTCATTCATTGTGTCAATATGATAGAGCTCAACCGTAGATAACTCTTCGATGCTGAAGGCAAGGTACTTTCCGCTCATTGGGGAGGAATTCATCGTGTCCTGCCATCCATTCGCCATGACGCTCCACTGGACGTAATCGTTGCCAGAGTATCCAACATCTTCTGGAGACGAATCGTCGCTGTCTCCACTGTAGACCTCCGCGAAAGGATTCCAAGTTCCGCCGTCATCTACCCTTCCAATCCCGAGGAGATGTCCGGTTTCATGAACCATTGTTTTTTGCATATGTAGGTTGAATGGCCCATTTCCTGAAGATCGTGGCGGTCGGTGATCGCCAACAAAAATCAGTGCCCCAAATCCAAATCCTTTCGAGTGGCCTGTCGGTAGAATACCGTTGAATCCATTACTTGACGCAACACCCTCAACACCCACGAATGATTGGATTGGAGGGAGTACGACACCTCCATGATCGTCCCCATGAGAGACGATGAACATGTAAGCTCTGGAGGTGTTATCATGGAACCGATATTCGATATCAGTTGCATCCCGATACGAGATTGGGGGTAAATCATTCTCGTCGAACCACTTTCCAGGCTCCCGAAGCATTTGGTCATTTATACTAGTGTCGACATGATAGTCAACATCGATCCCATACAACCGATAGTTGTCTGAAGCAGCCTCAAGTTGGTGTCTAAGCTGTCTGGATGATATATTTGCATTTTGGTAATAATCTACTTCGAAGACTATCGTAGGATCTGGAGATGAGGCTTTGTCCGTAGGATCTGCTGTTTGACTCGGATCTTGATTCCAGTGTAGTTCACCGATGTGGACGTTCGAATGCTCGGCAACGTTGTCTCTATCGACGTCCGCACCCATGGCCGAGGGAACGTGAGTGACCGGGTGTGTGCCTACTTGTTCCTGAACAATTTCGTTTCCGTGGATACCTCCCTCCTCGAGGTGTTCCTGATACAAAACGACGTTATCCGTACTACCCACTCCATAAACGCCGATCCAGCCGTCCCAGTAGCCGTCGCCGTCGGTGTCCTGCGTGAGTGGGTCTGTTCCCAGTGACCGCGTTTTCATGATGGGCGCGGCGAGATAGCCGTCATCGTGAAACGACGCTTCCGACGAGGCGAGCGTCACGAACTTGGCCTCCTGCCCGTCGGTGAGACCATCGTCGTCGCTGTCGGGATCCCACGGATTGAGTGGTAGTGTTCGCGACACCTCCTGGAAATTCGACAGCCACGTGTCGGTTCGGTCGTTCCGATCGATAGCCAGGAAGACCAGTCGCTGCTTGGCATTCCCGTACGTATCGTCGAGGACGAAGTCGAAATCGTCCGTCGAATCGTTCAGGGTGATCTCGTCGCTCTCGTTCAGGAGATCGTTATACGGCATGCCCAGTGCCTGCGAAACGCCACCAGGGATCTCGTTGAAGTATTCCTCGTGCTCTGCTGTGATCCCGTAGGTCTGGTCGTCGAACGGATCCGTCTTCGTCTTGTGTTTCTCCACGAAATCCAGCAGGCCGTCGTTATCACTGTCCTCTTGCCATGGATTGCTGTCGAACGTGACCGTCTGGACACTGTCCGGGTCATAGCGATATGGTTCGCCATTGTGCATCTCAACCGGGACTTGCCAGCCAACGACTTCAGGCGCATCCCGGACATGGTCATAATCCGAGTCGACCATCGTTGGATCGCTGATCAACGTGTAGCCGACCTTCTCGAACCCGGACACTGGCGTCTTATTGCCGAGTTCTCTCGAATCCAGGAGCCCGTCGCCGTCGGAGTCACTGCTACTCGGATCCGTGTAGATCCGACCCCGCGTCGTCCGAAAGCCTCGCTGTTCCTGGGCGTCCCACAGGCCGTCACCGTCGGTGTCGACCTTGAGCTGCAGGTAGTCGACCTTCATCCCGGCCAGGCCCTTGGTATCCAGTTTGAGCCCCGGATTGGCCTGGGAGGGATCCAGGTCCGTCAGCGTCACCGTCTTCGTGAAGGAGTCAGTCCCCTGGGCCTGGTGATCCACCAGCGTCCGTTGCTGCTGGCCCGTGAGCAGGAGTTTTGCGTGGGAGTTGCCGCCGTCGACGACCGCTTGCCCACCGACGGTGATCTCGACCCGTTCGATCTCCCGGTCGACGGTCAGTATCTCCTCGCTGTATGACGATTTCGGACACTCGATGTCCTGCTGGCCCGGAACCGGGTCACAGAGGTCGGGGTTCGTCGGCGGGCCGCCACCGGACGATATCTTCCAGCTCGAGACCGATGCCGTCGTGCCGGACCCACTACGGCTCATACCGAAGTAGACCGTCTGATTGGCGTACGCAGACAGTGATGTGCTGGCCGTCTCGCCCGATACGTCTTCTGGGCCGCCCTCGCTCCAGAACGTGTGTCTGCTCCCGCCCGCTGGCTGTACGTAGAGGGTGGCCTCACCACCCGTTCCTATCTTCCCGTCCAGCGTCACGACGAGCGTTCCGGGATTCGGACCGAGTTCGGCCTTTCCGAAGCCGCCCCCTGGTCGCCGCAATATGCCGACATCTGACGTACTCGACCCACCAGGCACCGACGGGCCGACGCTGATGCTATCGCCCCCGCTACAGACACCCTCACACTGGCTGTCGTCCGGCTGGAACCGGTCCTTGTCCACCGAGTAGTTCGTCAGGTCCTCGGGGTCGCTGAACTGCGACGCCAGCGTAGCCGGGTCCATCACCGTCACCGTCCCCGGCTCGTCGGTAAAGCCGACCACTTCGTTGCGGTCGGGATATGCCTTCGAGGGTAATTGATCGAACATCTGTGTCGTCGCATTGTACTGGAACAGTCGGAGGTCGGCCTCTGCACCGCTGACGTTGGCCTCGTCGTAGCCCAGCGTCACCTTGTACCGGGCGGCGTCGCCCCCGGCCTCGATGGACACGAAGTGGCCCACCCTGGCCTCACCGAGCAGGTCGTTGCGCAGCCAGTACCGCGTGTCGTTCTGGACAGAGACGTCCGAGACGTTCGTCCCCGTTCCCCTGGCGTCGACCGAGGCATCGACGGTTTCGTTGGCGACGGTCCTCGTGTACGTCTCGTCGCCGTCAAGGACCCCGTCGTCGTCCGAATCGGGATCGGTCGGGTCGGTGTTGTACGGATCCTCGCCCTCGACACCGTCGGCCAGCCCGTCGTCGTCGGTGTCGCTATCCAGCGGGTCGGTGCCGGCCTGGCGTTCGGCCAGGTCGTCCAGCCCGTCTCCGTCGCTGTCGGCCTCGGTCGGGAACGACCCAAAGGCGACCTCCTCGCTGTTCGTCAGGCCGTCGCCGTCCAGGTCCTCCGCACCGTCCAGGGTGCCGTCGCCATCCGTATCGGGATTTAACGGGTCGGTGGCCTGCAGTCGGAGGTCCACGCCGTCCGGCAGGCCGTCGTCGTCCGTGTCCGCATCCAGGGGATCGGTGCCTACGCGCTGTTCGAACAGCACCGACAGGCCGTCGCCATCCAGGTCCTCGTACCCGTCGATGGTACCGTTGTCAGCCTCGGAAACGGGCGTCTCCGTCGAGTCGCTGTCCGGGTCCAGCGGGTCGGTCCCGATGACAGAGTCCTCGTACCGGTCGGTGAGCCCATCGCCGTCGAGTCGGAGCATCGCGGTGTCGGTATGCGTCCCAACCACGCGCTCGTCGCCGTCCTCCTCACCCACTCTCGCGGTCACGTTGTCCCGGACGGTGACGGTCAGGTTTGACACGCGGTCGGTCAGATTCACCCGGACCGCGACGTGGGTCTGTGGGTAGTCGGCGACGCGACGCGGCACGACCTGCTTCGTCACCGACCGCTCGCCGTCGACCGTCACGGTGACGTTCGTCAGGGTCTCGGGCTGGGGGTCGACGACCGTCGCTTCGACGACGTAGGCCGTCGTGTTGCCACCTTCGCGGATGGGATCGGCCCGCTTCGTGAGATTTAGCCGTGGACTCGTCTCGCGGTCCAGCTTCCGCAGTGCGATCTGGGACTGCCGCCAGGCCGTCGCGAAGTGGGCGATGGCCTGGGCCCGACGTCTGGCCGCCGACCCGCCGCGTTTACGGAGTGTCTCGTGGCCCCGCTGGTAGGCCCGGCGAGCGTTGGCGATGTGGCGGTCGATGCTCCGGCGCTGGCCGGGCGAGGAGACGTTCGCGTTCAGCGCAATCCAGGCCAGTTCGGCCCGCCGAATCGACGTGTAGGCCGTCTGGTTCTCGGCGGCGACGAGGTACCGTGAGGCGTTCGCCACCGAGTCCTGCTGGGCGAAGCGCTGGAGGACGGCAATCCGGTTGGCCACCCGCTTGTCGGCGATGAACACCCGCGAACTGTTCACCCGGTTCGGCCCCCAGTAGTAGCGCCAGGTGCCGTTGAGCGTCTCCACGGCCCGCTCTTTGTGCTTCGATGCTGCGGGGTGGCTCGTGGTGGTTCGCTGGAGTGCCTTGAGTGTGCGGTACTTGTAGACGACCGCCGACTCGGTCGCCGGGAGCGCCACCGTGTCGACGCTGGAGACGTTGTCGGGCGGTCTGGCGTACTCCTCGTCGGACTCGCCCTCGCCATCTTCGGACGACTGGCCCGGTGGACCACCCCCTCCGTCGCCCCCGGGTGGTCCCCCGCCCCGGTCGTCCGGCGGACCGCCCTTCAGGACGCCGTCGTCCATGGCGGCGGTGTCCGAGTTCGTTGTTGTACTGCCGGCCGCCCCCACGGCCGGCGTCATCGTTGCGAGTACGACGAGGACAGCGACGGGTACCACTGCCCACCCACCACCACTCCACTCCATTGGTGTAGCTTCAGCGTCACGACAGGGGCTATTAATATCTTACCCTCTTTCACGACTCGATACGTGTGGATTGAACCCAAAAATTAGTAAAATCGAAAGAGAACTGGCGGCGCTCGAACGCAGATATGTCCTAAGCGAGCGGTGATAGCACTTCTTCGGCGAGTACGAGCGTTCGGACGTCGAAATTCGCCCGTCCCCCTCCACGTTCTCGATGGGAGCCACCCACGAATGATTTTGCCCGTGGGTCCCGTAGCCACGGTGATGGAGACCTGGTACGGCGACCGACCGGTGCTCGTTGCCGTGGGCGACCCGGCCCACGCCCAGCAACTGGTCCGGACGGCGGGCGATCTTGCCGCACTGGGGTCCCAGACAGTCCGGATCGTCACCGTCGTCGCCAAGCCCTACGACTCGCCGTTCGGCGTCTTCGACGACGAAACCATCCGCCGGGAATTTTCGGGCGACAGCCAGGAGGTGCTCCAACTGGCCGATACGCCGGCAGGCGTCACCGTCCAGCGGGACATGGTCGTCGCCCGGTCGGTGACCCGGGGGCTGTTGCGCGCCGTCAGGGAAACCGATCCCGCCGCGCTCGTCGTCGGCTGGCAGGCACCGAGTCGGCGTAGCGACGCCGTCCTCGGGACGACCGTCGACGAACTCCTGGAGCGGGCGCCGTGTGACCTGTACGTCGAGCGGATCGGCCGCGAAGCCAACGGCGTCGACTCGGTCCTCCTCCCGGTGGCCGGCGGGCCGCACGTCGACGCCGCCGCCCGGGCCGCAACGGCTATTGCCGCCCGGAACGAGGCTCGCGTCGTCGTGCTCACCGTGGCAACCGAGCGGAGGGAGCCCACGACTGCGGCAGTACTCGCCGACGAGGGCCGCCAGTCGGTGACGGCCGTCGATCCCGACGTCCCCGTCGAGACGGTCGTCACCGAGGCCGTCGACGCCACGACTGCCATCGCCGGCGCGGCCGACGACCACGACGTCGTGGTCCTCGGGGCGACGCGACAGGGGGCCTTCCGACGGCGGCTGGTCGGCTCGGTCGCCCGACGCATCGTCGACCGGACGCGAACGACGGTAATCCTCGCACGGGACGGCCGGACTGTCGGCGGACCGCTGACCTGGCTGGGAGGCCTGCTGCGACGGTGATCGGGGGTACGTTCTGGGTGCTGGTCGTGCTCGCTACACTCACCGGTCTCGTCACCGCCTGGACGCTCGGCGCCAACAGCAACTCCCCGCCGTTCGCGCCGGCCATCGGCGCCAACGCCATCTCGACGATGCGGGCCGCCCTCCTCATCGGGATTCTCGCCGCACTCGGGGCGCTCACCCAGGGTGGCGCCATTTCTGAAACTGTTGGAGCGGGGCTGATCGAGGGCGTCTCGATCACGTCGCTGGCCGCGACGGCGGGCCTGCTCACCGCGACGGCGTTCATGGCCTTCGGCATCTACTCGGGCTATCCCGTCCCGGCAGCCTTCGCTACCACCGGCGCGATGGTCGGCGTCGGCCTCGCCCTGGGTGGGAATCCGGCCTTCGACACGTACCAGCGGATCGCCACGTTCTGGGTGCTCGTCCCGCCGGTGTCCGGCGGACTGGCGTACCTCACCGCCACGCTCCTGCGCCGGGACGACATCCCCGAGACCCTCAGCGTCCCCCTGCTGGCGGCCGTCGTCGGCGCCATCGTCGCCAACGTCGAGCTGGGGGTGATCCCGGCCGAGCCGGGAGCCAGCCAGGGCTCGCTCGCCGGCTTCGCCGCCAGAACTGTCGGGTCCCCGGTCGTCGTCGGCGTCGACCTTGGCGTTATCGTCGCCAGCCTCCTCCTGGCGGCGGTGAGCTTCCGGTTCATCCGCCAGCGGACACGGCAGGAAGTCGACCGTGGCATCCGCACCTTTCTGGTCCTGTTGGGTAGCGTCGTTGCCTTCTCCAGCGGCGGCAGCCAGGTCGGCCTCGCAACGGGTCCGCTGATGAACCTCTACCTGGCCGAACTCGGTCTGCCGGTCCTCGTCTTGCTGGCTATCGGCGCACTCGGCATCCTCGGCGGCGCCTGGATGGGTGCGCCGCGGCTGCTACAGGCCACCTCCCGGGAGTACGCCCAGCTCGGTGTGAGGAGGTCGATCGCGGCGCTCGTCCCGGGGTTCGTCATCGCCCAGACCGCCATCGCGCTGGGCATTCCCATCTCGTTCAACAACATCATCATTTCGGGTGTCATCGGCGGCGGTCTCGCCGGCGGGTCGGCCGGCGTCTCCCGCCGGAAGATCGGCGTGACGCTCACCTTCTGGATACTGACGCTCGTGACTTCCATTCTCGTGGGGTTCGGCGTCTACCGGCTGTTCACCTCGACGCTGGGCATCGCCTGATTACAGCTACTACCTGACGACCGTCACGGTCACCGGTGCCTCGCCGACGACTGTCGTCGCGACGGTGCCGAGAAGGCGGTCGACCGTCGTTCGCTCGCCGCCGTGGCCACCCATCACGACGTGGTCGACATCGTGGACGTCGACGAACTCCAGGATGGTTTCGGCGGGGTCGCCCGTCTCGACGGCGGTTTCGACGGTTCGGTCGGCCGCTGTCGCCTGCTCGCTGGCCGCCTCGACCAGGTCGGTCGCCCGTTCCCTGGCGTCTTCCCGGCGGTCCTCGTCCGGTCCCAGAATGCCGCTCTCGCTCATCGAGGCGTCGAGCGGCGTCACGACGTTCAAAACTGTCACCCGGCAGTCGAAGGTTTCGAGGGCGTGGGCCAGCGCGTCGTCGGCCAGCGGCGACCCGTCCAGCGGGACGAGGACGTGCGACGGCGCCATACCCAAGTTCGGGGAGCCAGCCACAAGTACTCGGGGTGTGGGATGGTTTCGTAAATAGTTGAACATCTGTTCATTTGTTTCATTGGCATACAGAGGCGTCCTTGGAGTCGTTCGCGAACGTCTCGTCGATAGAGCCGTCCCGGAGTGCAGTGGACGCCGCAGCTTCTCGAGTATCGAAGCCGACATCTCCGCAACGAAACCGCAAACGGAAGAAAGCCCTCACCTCGCTGGCGGAGCCGGCCTCCCCGGTGGCGTTCAATTTAGTCGCTGAGCGGGCTCTATCGAGCGACCGAAGGGAGCGTCTCGGCAAGGCGAACGGCGAACGAAGTGAGCCGTGAGCCACCGGGCCGGGGGCTTTCCCTGCTGTGCGGTGGCTGTTGCACCAGCTGCGTCGATTCACATCACATTCAAATCAAGACGATTCGGGTGGAGAAAGCGCAGCCCGAAGGCCCAGCAACATACCGAGAAGGTTCGGCACCAGCAGCGTGACCGATCCAACGAGAACCCCGAAAACGGTACTCACAGTAAACAGCAACGTCAAAACTAGTATCCCCTGAAGCGGAGCGACGAACGTCACTCCGAAGAGAAGCGCGGAGACAGCAACCACAGCGAGGGACGGCACGAGCCCCATCGGCAGGTCGCCGAGCAGGTGGAGTGCGAGCAACGCCGCGTCGGCAACCCAGAAGATCTGGAGACCGACGACGATGGCCACGAATGCGCGAAACTCCCTGAGCGGTCTCGGCCCCGTGCCGAACGGAGACGGCGCTATCATCCGGGATCACCGACCAGCACGGCCGACCCGTTCGTGCTCCAATGCGGGTGCCAGCGCTGCATGCTCCACCCGAGAGATGTCGGGGACAAAAATATTACTCTCGGCTAACAGGGCTTCGAAAACTCGTAGCAGACGGTTGCCTGCCTCGCTCAGCGCCAGGCCGGAAGCGAGGCGGCGTCGGCGAGGGGAAGTGTTACGTACGCGTCGTCCTGGCTGATGTCCGCGATAATGAACTGCTCGACCGGTCCATCTTCGACAGACGCCATCACTTCGGCTTCCTTCGCAAGCTTCGACGGAACAACCGTGTCCGGCTCCATGTGTGACAATATGTAACACCCCTACATAAACATACCGAAAACCCACAGACGGCTCTCAGACTCGTGCATGACACGCGTCAGACGAACGTCAACCGACAGGTCGGTGATCGCCGCGTCCCCTGCAAAATCCGACTCGAGCGGCGCAGCCTGGCTCCGTCGCCACGAGCCACGTCGGGGCCCGACGAGAGCAAAACCGGCAGCCGGTGGCGTCGTCGAGCGTCTTCGCGAAGTGTAAGGTCTTAGTAGATGGGGCGTGGAGTACGTCTCAGTATGAACGTCGCAGACGTCATGACGCCACGCGAGGACGTCGTCATGGTCGAAGTGCCGGGCACCAGAGACGACGTCCTCGAGTATCTCCAGGACCGGGCGTTCTCCTCCGTCCCCGTCGTCTCCACCACCGAGGATGGCGAGGAGTTTCGCGGCCTCGTCACCCGCGACGCCCTGATCGAACAGCCCGACGAAGACCAACTGGCACTCCTGGTCGAGGAAGTTCCCACGACCAGCGCCGACACCGACGTCCACGACCTGGCCGAGCAGATGCGCCGCGAGGGCGCCCGGCGGGTCCCGGTCGTCGACGGCCAGTTCGAGGGCATCGTCACCATCACCGATGTCGTCCGGGCCATCGCCACCGGCAACGCCGACGGCGACACCGAGGTCGGCGGTCTGGCCACTGAAGAAGTCAACTCGACGTTCGCCGGCGCCCCACTCCCGGTCGCAGAGCGGGAGCTCTCCTACGCCAACGTCCCCTACGCCGTCGTCCTCGACGAGGAGGGCGAACTGACCGGCATGCTCACCGAAGTCGACATCATCGAGGTGGCCCGCGTCGTCGAGGGCGAGGCCGAGACCGGCGAGTCCCTGGCCAACGAGGACGACGAGTGGGCCTGGGAGGGCATCAAGGCCGTCGGCAACAGCTACATGCCGACCAGAAACGTGGAACTCCCGGCCGGGCCCGTCAGCGAGTTCATGACCGAGGGACTGGTGACGGTGAGCCGCCGCCGGAGCGCCCGGGAGGCCGCCCAGCTGATGATCGAACACGACATCGAGCAGATCCCCATGCTCTCGGGCGACGAACTCATCGGCATCGTCACCGACATGGACCTGCTGGAGGCGCTGGAATGAGTGCGGAGGGCGACCGCCTCGCGGAACTCGCGAAACGGCGTGGCTTTTTCTTCCAGTCCGCCGGCGCCTACGGTGGCGTCTCGGGATTCTACACCTACGGCCCGCAGGGGGCCGCCCTCAAGGACAACCTGGAGGACGCCTGGCGCGACCGGTTCGTCACCCGCGAGGGCCACATGGAGATCTCCGCACCGGACGTGATGCCCGAGGCCGTCTTCGAGGCCTCCGGCCACCTGGAGACCTTCGACGACATGATCGTCGAGTGTCCGGAGTGTGGCGCCAATCACCGCGCCGACCACCTCGTCGAGGACAACACTGACATCGAGGAGGCCGAGTCGATGCCCGCCGACGAAGTGGGCCAGATCATCGCCGACGAGGACGTCCGATGTCCGACCTGCGGCGAGCCCCTGGCCGGCGAGCCGGTCGACGACTTCAACCTCATGTTCGAGACGAACATCGGCCCCGGCTCGGCCGATCCTGGCTATTTGCGGCCGGAGACGGCCCAGGGCATCTTCGTCGAGTTTCCCCTCCTCGCGGAGTACGCCAGAAACCAGCTTCCCTTCGGCGTCGCCCAGATCGGCAAGGCCTACCGCAACGAGATCAGCCCGCGGAAGGGCCTGGTCAGGGTGCGGGAGTTCACCCAGGCCGAACTCGAACACTTCGTCGACCCCGAGGCGGACGAGCCGCCGCTGGGTCGGGTGGCCGACGTCCTCCTGCCGCTTTACTCCGCCGAGGAGCAGCAGGCCGACGACGGCGGCATCCGCGAGCTAACCGTCCGGGAGGCCATCGACGAGGGCGTCGTCGGCGACCCCTGGATCGCCTACTACCTCGGCGTCTCGAAGGACTGGTACGACCGCGTCGGCGTCGACATGGACCGCTTCCGGTTCCGCCAGCACCTGCCCGGCGAACTGTCCCACTACGCCTCGGACACCTGGGACGCCGAGACGGAGATAGACGGCGACTGGATCGAGGTCACCGGCTTCGCATACCGCGGCAGCTACGACCTCGACAAGCACGAGGAGCACTCCGGCGAGGACTTCTCCGTCTTCGAGCAGTACGACGAGCCCGTCACCGTCGAGAAGGCCACCGTCGACCCGGACATGAGCGTCCTCGGACCGGAATTCGGCGGCGGCGCCGGCGACGTGGCTCGGGCACTCGAAGACCTGGTCGAACGCGATCCCGATGCCTTCGAAGGAGAGAGCGTCACCGTCGAGGTCGACGGCGAGGCTCACGAGGTCGACCTCGCGGCCACCGGCTTCGGCGTCGAGGAGGTCACCGAGTCCGGCGAGCACGTCACGCCACACGTCGTCGAGCCGTCCTTCGGCGTGGGCCGCCTGGTCTACACGGTTCTGGCCCACGCTCACGACACCGACGAGGTCGACGGCGAGGAGCGGAGCGTCCTCCGGCTTCCCCCCGAGATGGCGCCAACGACGGTCGGCGTCTTCCCGTTGATGACCAAGGACGGGCTCGACGAGCAGGCCAGACAGATCGCCAGCGACCTCCGGGAAGCCGGCCTGTCGGTCACCTACGACGACTCGGGCGCAATCGGCCGGCGCTACCGCCGGCAGGACGAGGTCGGGACGCCCTACTGCGTCACGGTCGACTACGAGACCGAGGACGACGACACGGTCACCGTCCGCGAGCGGGACTCCACCGCCCAGACGAGAGTCCCGGTCGACGACCTGCCCGAGACGCTGGTCGCCCTGCGTGACGGCGACCTCTCCTTCGACGACGTCTGATGTTCGAGGACGTGCGGATCCAGCGGCGACTGGTCCACCTCAGTGGCACCGCCGTCCCGCTGGCCTACCTGGCCGGGGTCGTCTCCTGGCAGGCCGTCAAGTACCTGCTGGCGGCGGGGACCGTCGCCGTCGTCGTTCTCGAGTACCTCCGTCTGTTCGTCGGGCTCGACTGGGCCGTATTCGACCGGCTGACCCGCGAGTACGAACAGACCAATCCCGGCGGGTACGCCCTGGCGGTCGTCGCCGCGGCGCTCGTCGGCTGGAGCTTCGAGCCGCGGATAGCCGTCACGGCCATCCTGTTGCTGACCGTCGTCGACCCGGTCTCGGGCATACTCTCGACGGCCGAGGACGCGGACACGGTCAAGTCCCTCGGCGTCATGGCCGTGACGTTCCTCGTCGGGCTGGCGATTACCATCCAGCTCCTGCCGTTTCGGGCGGCGATACCGGTGGCCGCCATCGACGTGCTGGCCGACGCCATGAAACCCCGGGTCTACGGCTTCGTCATCGACGACAACTTCTCCATCCCGGTGAGCGCCGCCCTCGTCGCCTACCTCTTCCTGGCGTACGTTCCGCCGGCGATCTAATCGGCGACCGTCTCCGCCGACGGCGTCGGCGCGACCCGGTCGGTGACTGCGTCGGCGTACTCGATCAGCACGGTGCCCAGCAGGCTCATGACGAGGACGTAGCCGACGGCAAACGCCGGAATCACTCGCCCGACAGGTCCCGGCTGGGCCGCCGCCAGCGTCGCGATGACGAGCGAAAACTCGCCTCGAGGGACGAGGCCGAGGCCCACGCGGACCGAGCGACGGCGGTCCAGGCCGTAGAACCGACCCGAGAGCGTCCCCGAGACGAGTTTCGTCGCAGTCGTGAGGACGACGGCCGCCGCCAGCAGGCCGAGGACGCCTCCGAGCAGCGTGACGTCGATGGTCAGGCCGATGGCGAAAAAGAAGACGGCGGCGAAGACGTCCCTGGCGGGAGCGACGACGTGCTCGATCCGACCCGTGAGGTCGGTCTGGCTGAACGCCGTGCCGACGAAGAAGGCCGCCACGGCCTCGCTGACGCCGAGCGAGAGGGCTGCGCCGGCGACGGCAGTCGTCACGGCCAGCACCCGCAGGAGGAACTGTTCGTCCGAGGGGACGGCGACGGCCCGTTCGAGCAGCGAGGCCCCGTACCAGGCGACCAGCACGAGCGCTCCCAGGAACAGAAACGCCCGGCCGACGGCCATCGCGGCCCCTTCGAGGCCACCACTGCCGGCGACAAGCGCACCCAGGACGGCGAGGTAGACGGCGATCAGGATGTCCTCGAAGACGAGCGTCCCCAGGATCGGTTCGCCCTCCGGGTTGGCGACCCAGCCCTGGTCGATCAGCGACTTCGTGACGATGGCGCTCGAAGAGATGTAGACGACACCGGCGAGGAACAACGTCTCGACGAGCCCCCAGCCGATGGCGACCCCCAGCAGGAGGCCGGCACCGAAGTTGAGCGCGAAGTCGACGAGGCCGGCCCGGCCGATCCGGGCGCTGTCGGCGTGCAGGCGGTCGACGCTGAACTCCAGGCCCAGGAAAAAGAGGAGGAAGACCACGCCGAGTTCCGCCAGCAGGTCGAGCGCGGGGCCCTCTTCGACGAGCGTGAGCGGGACGCCGCCGACCGACGTCGGCTCGTGGGGCCCGACGACGATGCCAGCGACGATGTACAGCGGGATGACCGAGAGGTCCACCTGCCGGGCGACCGCACCGGCCACGGCCAGGGCGGCGAGGACGACGGCGAACTCCAGGAGTCCACCTGCGGCGGCCATCAGTCGCCGTCGCCCGCCAGCAGGGCGTCGAGTTCGTCCTGTTCGGCCCGAGTCCCGAGCGTCACGAGGACGTCGCCCGGTTCGATTCGCTCGTCCGGTTCGGGATTGGCCAGCGTCTCCTCGCCGCGCTGTATCGCGATCACGGACACCCCGGTCTGCTGGCGGAGGCTGGCGTCGGCGAGCGTCTCGCCGGCCACAGTCGCATCTTCGTCGACGTCACTCCACTCGATGACGGCCTCGCCCAGCGGCACCTCCACCTCCTCGAGTTCGACCGGCTGGAAGTACGCCCCCTCGAGGATGGCGCCGAGTTGTCGGGCCTGCTTGCCGCTCACGGTGAACAGCTTCTCGCTGTCCGCGTCCGGGTCGGGACGCCGGTACACCTCCCGCTTGCCGTCGTGGTGGACGATGACGACCAGCCGGGCGTCGCCGTCGAGTTCGAGTTCGTACTTGTGGCCGACGCCGGGCACCTCCGTCTCGTAGATGGTCATACGCTTGAGTCGGCAGCGCCCACCCAAAAAGCTGCAGGCCGCCTCAGCGCTCCGCCGCGAGTTCGACGACCGGGAGGCGGCTCGCGTCCCGGGAGACGTCCGCCGGGTCGCTTCCCCAGGCGATGGTACCTTCGTGGGAGTCGTGATAGTGAGCGTCGAACCCGAGCCGCTGGCCTACCGCCGGCTCCCGGTCCAACATCGACCACGGCACCGCGAGGGCCAGGTGCCAGGCGTCGGCCTCGGTCCGGGAGACGACGGTCAGGTCGCTGACGTCGTGTGCCGAGTTACCGCCCGTCCAGACCGTGCCCTCGCGGTCCAGGACGAGGTGGTAGTCCCGCGGACCGTAGCCTGGCTCGTCGGGCTCGGCAGCCAGGAACAGGTCGAGAGTGTCGCCGTCGGCCACCGGGAGGCCCGCTGCCGAGACGAGGACCTGGACGTACAGCCCCAGCGAATCCCAGGTGGCGTGCCAGGCGGCGGTGAGGTCCCCGTCGGCCGTCCGGGGACCGTCACCGCTACGAGCGAGGACGTGGGGGTCCGGCAGCCCGGAAATCGCCTGGAACGCGGAGTCGGGCCGGCACCGTAGCCGGCGAAACCGGGCCTCGACGGACGCGGTCGACGCCACGTTGTCTGCCCGGCCGGTCATCGGACTACCCCCGATGCACCCCGGACCAACGGCTCTCGACGGGCTGGCCGGCGCTGGGTCGTTCGGCAATCTATCATCCGTCGTTCGAACGTCACCGTTTCCCGTAGCGAGCGTGCCACACGCAGGGACAACCGTGTATCCCCGTCTCGTGGAGCGATTAATTTACTTTTCGACTGGGACGAACGCTACGGGAAACGGTCACAGCGAGGCGTTCCGCCTGCTCCCCCCCCCCCTGCCTGCGTCCTGGGGCCCGGTCGGGAAACCGCCAGCAGGCGTCGGGCTCTCGGATCACTTCCGCTCCGGGGGACGAACCCTTAATCGGGGGCGGGTTCTAGACGTGTCCAATGGCAGCGACCGACGTCGACGAGGAGGGGGACCACGTCGACCACCCCCTGGTAACGCCAGGGCTGCTCGAGGCCCGGACGTACCAGACCGACCTCGCCGACGCCGCGCTTTCGGGCCACTCGCTGGTCTGTCTCCCGACCGGCCTCGGCAAGACGGCCGTCAGCCTGCTCGTCACCGCCGAGCGCCTCCACGCCGTCGGCGGAAAGTCGCTCCTGCTCGCTCCCACCAAGCCGCTGGTCACCCAGCACGCCGACTTCTACCGCGAGGCCCTCCAGATCCCCGACGACGAGGTCGTCGTCTTCACGGGCGAGGTCAGCCCCGACGACCGCGCCGCGCTCTGGGACGACGCCAGTGTCGTCATCGCAACCCCGCAGGTCGTCGAGAACGACCTGGTGGGCAACCGCATTTCCCTCGCGAACGTCACCCACTGTACCTTCGACGAGTGTCACCGCGCCACCGGCGACTACGCCTACAACTACATCGCAGAGCGCTACCACGAGGACGCCGACGAGCCGCTGGTGACGGGGATGAGCGCCTCGCCGGGCGGCGACGAGGAGGCCATCCGCGAGGTCTGTGAGAACCTCGGCATCTCGAACGTCGAGGTGATGACCGAAGACGACGCCGACGTGGCGGCCCACACCCACGAAACGGACGTCGACTGGGAGCGGGTCGAACTGCCCGAGACGGTCGTCGAGATCCGCGACGCGCTCCACGACGTCATCTGCGACCGGATGGAGACACTGAAAGAACTCGGCGTCACGAACTCGACCGACCCCTCGGTCAGCGAGCGGGAGATCCAGCGCATCCAGGGCGAGGTCCGTCAGCTGATGAATAACGACCAGTCCGAGGGCTACCAGGGCATGAGCATGCTGGCGGAGGTTCGCAAGCTCCGGACGGCCGTCACCTACGCCGAGACACAGAGCGTCGAGGCCCTCC
>CAZGAX010000013.1:0-46391 GCA_964523745.1 uncultured Halobacteriales archaeon
TCTCCCGGCCGCCACGTTATAGGAGGCCGGCGGAGCCGGCCTCCCCGCTGGCGCTTCGTGTAGTCGTTACTGGACCCCTATCCGAGCGAAGTGAGGATATGTCCAGCAGCGACCGCCAGCGAGGTGAGGGCTTTCATCAATGTCGCGGTGGCTGTTGCTGTGTTAGTGCAGACATCAATCAGCCCGGAGCGGCGACCCCGAGCGGTACACGATCCGCATCGGGAGACCCTGGGCGTCGGTCGGCGGGTCCGACGGCAGCGACCGCAGGTCGCCCTCGCCGGGCCGGGCCGTCAGCGCCAGCACCACCGCGTCCAGCACGTCGTGAACCGCTACGTCGTGACCCCCGGTCGTCTCCGCCGTCGCCTGGACCACCTCGGGCATCTCCGGATCCGTCCGGGCCAGCGTCCGGAGTCGCTCAGCGTAGCCCGCCGCCGTCCGCTTGGGGAATTCCATCGGCTCGCCGGCGAAGGCCCGAAAACAGACCTCCGGGTGGGACTCGGCGATGAGCCCGGGGGCAGCCGGGACGTTCCGCAGCAGGTCGTCGACGGCCGCGATGGCGTCGCCCATCTGGAAGGCCTGTTTCGACAGCCCGACGCCGGCCTTGCGCTCGTTGACCCGCTTGGCGGCGTCGTACCGGCGCTTTCTGGTCGCCTCTCTGACCGGGGGCGTGAAGACGGTGCTACTCCGGGGACCCAGCACCGACCTGGCCAGGTCGTCCGGCGGGCGGGTCGGGTCCCCCGACTCGACGAGACCGATTGGCACGTCCAGCAGGATTCGCGTGGCGGTGTCCTCGTAGTGTTGCCACATGTCGCCGATTTCGTCGAAAACGGCCGCCTCCTCGAACGTGGTTCCGTCGAAGGCCACCGCCAGCCAGGCGCCGCCGGCGCGGTCCGCACCGACGAACAACCCCTCGTCGCTCATACCGGCTGAAGGAGCCCGGTCGACAAAAGCGACACCCCCGACGGCACCCTTTACTTGTTTTCGCAGTCCGGGTAGGCCACGTCGCACTCGTAGATGACCGCCGAATCCTGGTTCCCGCCGGGGTAGTAGACCAGCCTGACGGTCGCGTCGCTGAGGTCGACGAACTCGCCGGCCGTCAGGTCGTTGCCGCCGGCGTCGTCGAACGCCCGCTTGTCGACGACGAGCGTGTCGGAGGCGACGAAACCGCTGCCGACCTGGCTGGCGAAGACGTTCGACTCCAGGTGGGCGTCGCCGACGACGGACCCGCTGGCGTCGACGATCTTCGCACCATCGACGGCCAGGTGCACCTCGTCGGCGTCGAGTTCGCTCCCGCCGTCGTGGGAGACGTTCAGGTACTGGCCGTTGCCCGAGAGCCGGTCGTCGAAGCCGGTGTCGTCGGCGAAGGACGGTGCTTGCGACGGCTGGGTACCCCCGAATCCGAAGACCAGCGCGGTGACTGCCCCGGCGAGGACCACCGTGATGCCCACCAGCATGACCACCCCGACAACCTGACTGACGCCTCTCTCGCCCCACGTCGCCGTTCGGTCCCGTGCCTCCATTGTCTGGCCCCTATCTCTACCGGCACGGCTCTTAACTGGTGAGCAGATATCGGCGGCCGAGTTCGGGTTAGGCCGTTTCGAACAGCGCCTCTGGCGGACCGCCGGGCAGCGAATTCCGGTCGTGGGGCGCCTCGAAGTCCAGGTCCGGCCCCCGGGCGACCAGGCCCTTCGGATTCACGTCGGGATGGGTCGTGTAGTAGTGTTCCTTGATGTGGTCCAGCCGGACGGTGTCGGCAACGCCCGGGGTTTGGTAGAGGTCTCTGAGGTACGGCCAGAGGTTGTCGTACTCGTGGACGGCCTTCACGTTACACTTGAAGTGCGTGTGGTAGACGTGGTCGAACCGTACCAGGGTCGTGAACATGCACAGGTCGGCCTCCGTCAGGCGGTCGCCGGCGAGGTAGCGCTGGTCGGAGAGGACCTCGTCCCAGCGGTCGAGCGCGCCGAACAGGTCGTCGACGGCTTCCTCGTAGGCCTCCTGGCTGCCGGCGAAGCCGGCGCGGTAGACGCCGTTGTTGATCGGCTCGTAGATGTCGTCGATGATCCGGTCGACCTGGTCGCGATAGCCCTCGGGATACAGGTCGACGTTCTGCCGGGCGACGTCGTCCATCGCCGTGTCGAGCATTCTGAGGATTTCGGCGGACTCGTTATTGACGATGGTCTCCTCCCGTTTGTCCCAGAGGACCGGGACCGTCACCCGACAGGTCGCGTCGGGGTCCGCTTTCTGATACACCTCGCGGAGGTAGTCGCTGTCGTTGACGGTGTCGGGGGTGCAGCCGTCCTTCTCGGGGGTGAACTGCCAGCCGTCGTCGCCGCGCCAGGGGTCGACCACGTCGACCGTGATAGCGTCATCCAGCCCTTTCAGCGCCCGGACCAGCAGCGTCCGGTGGGCCCAGGGACAGGCATAGGAGACGTAGAGGTGGTACCGGCCGGGCTCTGGTCGGAATCGGGCGTCAGGATCGTCCTCGACGAAGTCCCGAAAGGTCGTCTCCTGGCGCTCGAACTCGCCCTCTTCGTTGGTGGCTTCCTGGGCGTCGGTTCGCCACTCGCCGTCGACGAGCATGTTCATATCTCGGAGGTGGGACGCGATGGGGATAAGGACGGTGTGTGGTAGTGTGAAGGTAACCGCACGGTCGCGGTCAGAGCGACAGTTCGAGCTCGTACTCGTCGACGATACCTTTCACTTTCCGGGGGAGTTCGCGTCGGAACATTTCGTCGCTCATCGAGTGCTGGGGTCCGGAGATGCTAAACGACCCGATCACGTGTCCGCTCGGTCCGCGAGCGGGTGCACCGATAGCCCGGATCCCCTGGACGTTCTCGCAGTCGTTGAACGCGTAGCCGTCTTCGCGAACCTGCTCCAGTTCCTCGAAAAACGCCTCCTCGTCGGTGATCGTGTTCTCTGTCTGTGCTGGCATCCCCTGTTCACGCAGTATCTCTCTGACGACCGCGTCCGGATAATCCGCGAGAATCGCCTTCCCTGCGGCGAGCGGGTGGAGCGGAGACCGCTGTCCCGGCGCCGTGTGCGTCCAGGGCGGGTGTTCACCGGAGTACATGTGCAAGAACACGCCCTGGCCGTGTTCTTCGACCATGAAGATGGCACGAAATCCCGTCGCGTCGACGAGGTTCCGGGTGTACTCGTCGGCCAGTTCGCGCGCCTCGGTCCGGTGCTGAGTGTACTTTCCCATCTGGAGGAAACGGAGGCTCAACTGGTACCTGTCGCCCTCCTTGGTGACCAGCTCCTTCTCCTCGAGCGTCGCCAGGTGTGCGTGAATCGTACTCGGTGCGAGGTCGAACTCCTCGGCCAGTTCGGAGACGCGAGCACCGTCCCGGTCCTGTAGACTCCGCAGTATGTCGACGGTTCGTCCCACCGTCTGGAGCGTCCGGCTCCCCGATTCCATGGCACTGTTCACGGACCGGATCTATTTAAAATTCACTTATATCGAATTACCGAACGGCCAGGAACGTCCCGGGTCCGGTCTGGCCGGCGTCGCCGAGAGGCTGGCCATCCCGTTCGAAGATTTCAAATTCGCCGAATCGGTGGATGAAACCGACCGTTGAGCGGCGACTCCGACCCGTTGCCTCCGAAGACTGTTGATACTCGTACAGAAGTATCGCGATTGATTGGGTGATGTGGACACTCTTCTCCGGAACACCTCGAACATCTGTACGGCCGCCACCGACCGTTATTTCGATCGAGGCATATAATTCGGCTATTTCGAATTTGCCCCGTTTGCACCGACAGTCACGACCAAAGCCAGCGAACGCCGAATTCCGCCCGCAATGGTGCGCTACTGTCGGTTCTCTCTTCCGGCGAAGAATCACGAGGGTATATAAAGTTCAACAATAAAACAACTCTCGGAAATATGACACTCAAAAATGCTGTTTTTGAGCCTTCTAACCTCTAATCACGAAACATAGAAAATCGATCAAAAAGATTTAAATACTATAAACGACTCTGGCATGTAGTATGCGGGACCCTGACAGAGGCACGACGGGCAAGCAGACGAGACGGAACGTACTTCGAGCGACATCAGCGGCAGTCGGGGGCGGAGCACTCGCCTCTCTGGCCGGCTGCAGCCAATTCCTGGGCGGCGGTTCTGACGGCGGCGCCGACGGCTCGGTCACCGTCAAGACTCTCGGCGCAGAGGGCGCCGTCTACATCCCGGTGTACTTCCTCGCACAGGAAGAGGGCATCTGGGAAGACCACGGGATCGACCTCAGCATCGAGATCGCCGGTTTCGGTAAGTACACGCGGGCGTTCACCGCCGACCTGTCGAACCTGACGAGTTTCCCCACCATCTCGGGCGCCCAGAACATCGCCAACGGCGAGGACGTCGTCTACGTCGACTCGCACATGAACCTCAACAACCCGACGTTCGTCAGAGCGGACTCGGACATCGAGTCCGTCTCCGACATCGCGGGCAAGCGGTTGGGCGTCCCGTTCGAGACGTCGACGAACACGCTGACGAACAAGGCGATGTGGAGCAACATCCTCGACTTCGACATGTTCGAGGACCCCGCAGAGACCGTCGCGGCCGCGCCGCCGACGCTCTGGAACCTCCTGGTCAACGAAAAGGAAATCGACGCGATGATCACGTTCACCGGCTACGCTATCCGGGGTCGGGCGAACCCGGACAAGGTCCGGACGATCTTCGACCCGGTCCAGGTCTGGAAAGACGAGACCGGCTACGCGCCGCCGGTGACGAACATCTGTGCGACGAAGAGCTGGGCCCAGGAGAACCCGGGGACCGTCCTCGACTTCAAGGCGGCCTGGCGCGAGGCGGTGGACTACTTCCGCGACAACATCGACCGTGGCATCACGCAGTACGGTCGCCTGGCCGGCCTCTCGGACGAGGCCGAGATTGAGGTCGTCAAGAACCAGGTCGCGGACGAACGGGTCTTCCCCCAGCAGTGGGGCGAGGACTACATCCAGAGCAACTGGAAGCTGTTCGAGTACCTCGAGAGCACCGGCGACCTCGCCTCCGTTCCTGACATGAACTCCCACTCGTTCACCGACGCCGAACTCGAAGACCTCTGAACACTCCTGCAATGTCGGTAACTGATTCAACTGACCACGAGCGCCCCTCGCCGCTCGACCTGGTGCCGACGCCGCATCCGAGACTCGTCGGCGTCGTCCTGTTCCTCGGCGGGTGGCAGCTCCTCTCGCTGTACTTCCCCCAGTCGCAGTTCCCGGGACTCGGCCGACTGCTCGACAACCTGGTCGTCATCTTCACCGGAGGGAGCGAGTTCGACGTCGTGGCGAACTACTCGATGACGATCCAGCGCATCCTCGTCGGCTTTACCGTCTCGATGGTGCTCGGCACCACGGTCGGTATCCTGATGGGGACCAACCAGCTTCTCGAGGACTACCTGACGACGCCGGTCATGACGTTCCTGGCGTTTCCGGCGCTCATCTGGGCGTTCCTGGGCATCCTCTGGTTCGGACTGACGGCGTATCTCGTCCCGGTGTTTACGATCGTGATGGTCGTCACGCCGTATGTCGTCGTCAACGTCTGGGAGGGGACCAAGGACCTCGACCAGGACCTCGTCCAGATGGCCGAGGCGTTCGACGCGGGCACTGGACAGGTGTGGCGGGACATCTACCTGCCCCACCTGAACCCGTACCTCCTGGGGACGACGCGTCTCGCGCTGTCGCTCTCCTGGAAGATCCTGCTGGTCGCGGAGCTGTTCGGCGCACAGGTCGGCATCGGGTCCGTGGTGAACTCCTACTACCTCAACTTCAGGTCAGACATGATAATCGCGTGGGCACTGCCGATCATGCTCCTCATGTTCGGCTTCGAGCGACTGCTTCGACGACTGGAAACGCGGCTGTTCGCGTGGCGGCCGGAACTCCAACCGCGCGAGGAGGCTGCGGCGTGACTATCTCCGTCGACCACCTCGAAAAGAGCTTCGAGGGTGCGGACGGCTCCACGACCGACGTCCTCCGGGACGTCAGCTTCGAGATCGCGGACGGCTCGTTCACCTCGATAATGGGCCCGTCCGGCTGTGGCAAGTCCACCCTGCTCAACATCCTCGCGGGACTGATCCCGATGGACGGTGGCCGGATCGAGCGAGACGGCGAGGCCGTCCAGCCGGCGGACCTGCCCTTCGCCTACATCTTCCAGGAGCCGCGGCTCCTGAAGTGGCGGACGGTCGGTGAGAACATCGCGTTCTCGCTCCAGGCCCAGGGCGTCCCGTCCGGGGAACACGACGAACGGATCGACGAGAGCCTCGAGATGGTCGGCCTGGGCGACGTCAGGGATAGCTATCCCCTCGAACTCTCTGGCGGCATGCGCCAGCGGGTCGGCATCGCCCGGGCACTCGCCGTCGAGCCGGACATCCTGTTGATGGACGAGCCGTTCAGCTCGCTCGACGAGATCACCGCCCGGGAACTCCGGGAAGACATCATCGACCTCTGGCAGGAGACCGGGAAGACGATCGTCTTCGTCACTCACGACATCAACGAGGCGGTCTACCTCTCCGACGAGATCCTTTTCCTCGACAAGCGAGGGACGCTGTTCAACCGGGCGACCATCGACTTCCCCCGACCGCGCGACTTCGAGGACCCCGACCTGCTCGCCACCGAGCGCCAACTGATGAGCGAGTTCTTCGCGCACGTCGAGCCACAGGGTGATGACGCGTGAACCGCCGGCGGGTCCTCGAGCGGGCGACGCACATCGTCGTGCCCCTGCTAGGCGTCGCGGCCATCTGGCAGGCTGCCGCGATGCTCATCAACGACCCGGCGGTCCTGCCGGCCCCGCTCCACACCGTCAGCCTGACTCTCGAATCGACGGTCACGGGCGGTCCGCGAAACATGACGTCCATCCAGCACCTCCAGCAGACGCTGGTCCGTGTCGCTATCACGAGCACGCTCGGCCTGGCCATCAGCGTCGTCTTCGGGACGCTGATGTGGCAGAGCGACTACGTCGAGTCGATCCTGTCGGACTGGCTGCCGTTCCTGATGACGCTGCCGACGCTGGTGGTCATCCTCGTGACGATGATCCTGTTCCGGTTCAGCGAGCTGTCGATCCTCACCGCCGTGCTGGTGGCGTCGACGCCCTTTGGCATCGTCAACCTCTGGGAGGGGATGAAAGACATCGACGCGGAACTCCTGGAGATGGCCTACGCGTTCGACGCCTCGACCTGGCAGATCTGGCGAAACGTCTACGTTCCACACCTCATGCCGTTCGTGTTCGGCAGCTACCGCTACATCCTCGGCATGGTGTGGAAGATCGTCGCGCTGGCCGAGATATTCGGCTTCTCGACCGGCATGGGAGCGATGTTCCGGTTCTGGTACTCCCAGGGCCAGGTCGACTCCCTCCTTGCGTACTTCCTGCTGTTCATCGCCGTCATGCTGGTCGTCGAGTACGGGGCGCTCAAACCGCTCGAAACGCGGATATTCCGCTGGAGGACGACCCAGGCGGCGTGAACCCGACTGCTCCGTGGCGTCCCTGCGGGCACCGACCGGCGACCGACTGAGAACCGACTGAAACCCGACGACGTACCCCAAACTGAATCACAATGACACCCGACGTACCCGACTTCGACGGTGTGTTCGTACCCCACGTCACACCGCTACACGACGACGAATCGATCGACGAACAGAGTCTGCGGACGCTCGTCCGGTCCATCAGCGAGACTGACGGAATCGGTGGACTCGCCTCCTGCACCCGGGTCGGCGAGGGCCCAGTCCTCGACTTCGAGGAAAAGTGTCGCGTGTTCGAGATCGTCGCCGAGGAGTCGAGAGACGGCGTCCCGATCGTCGGCACGGTCGCCCCCCAGTCGACCGCCGAAGCGGTCCGGAAAGTGAACGCGGCGGGCGACACCGGCGTCGACGCGGTGATGGTCATTCCGCCGCTGCTGTTCGCCTGGGGCGAACCGTCGCCGGAGATGCGCTACCGCTTCTTCGAGAAACTCGACGCCGAGACGGACGTTCCCATCGTCCTCTTCCAGGTGCCCGTCCAGTCCTACTGGTACGACGCCGACACGCTGGCACGCATCTCCCACCTCGAATCGGTGGTGGCGATCAAGGAGGCCAGCTTCAACGTCCAGCTGTTCACCGACGTGGTCCACACGCTCCACGACGACGGCGGCGAGATATCGATACTGTCGGGCAACGACCGGTTCCTCGCACAGTCGTTCATGCTCGGCATCGACGGCGCGCTCGTCGGCGTAGCAAACCTCTACCCCGAGGAGTGGGTCGAAATGTACGACCTGGCCCGCGAACACCGCTATTCCGAAGCCCTCGCCAAGCAGGAGGACCTGCTGGAGCTGAAAGAACTCCTGTTCCGACGACCGATCGTCCAGGCGACCTCTCGGATCAAGTACGGCCTGCAACAGCAGGGAACCATCGAGGGAGCGACCGTCCGGCACCCCCAGCCGGTCATCGACGAGGAGGAGAAGGACGAACTCCGGCGCGAACTCGAGCGCCGCGGGTCGGCCGACTGATACCATGGAGTTCGGTATCCGGCCGATCGAGGGCGGAACCTCGTTCGACCAGACGCTCGAACAGGTGGTCCACGCCGAGTCGCTCGGCTTCGACTCCGTGTGGTTCGCAGAACACTACACGCCCGACGACCAGTGGTGGCCGACGTCGCTGCTGAACCTGGCGGCCGTTGCCACCAGGACGTCGACGATCAAACTCGGGAGCAACATCATCATCGCGCCGTTCTATCGTCCCGTCTGGCTCGCCAACGCCGGCGCCATGCTCGACGTTATCAGCGACGGCCGGTTCGTCTGCGGTCTCGGCCTCGGATACGACCCGGTCGAGTTCGACGCGATGGGCGTCTCGATGGACGACCGCGTCGGTCGGACTATCGAGAACCTGATGCTGCTCAAGCGTCTGTGGACCGAGGAGTCGGTGACGTTCGACGGCAAGCACTTCTCGCTCGATGACTACGGCATGGCGCCGAAGCCGGTCCAGGACCCACGGCCCGAGGTCTGGCTGGGCGTCTGGGGCGAGTACCTCATCGGGCAGGCTGCCGAGCGTGCAGACGCCTGGATCCCCGGCGCAGTCGCCGACAAGGCCGTCCTGGCCGAGAAGACCGAGACGTACGAGTCACACCTCACGGACCGACCGGCCACGCGACCGCTCCTGCGGGACGTCGTCGTCGAGGACTCGCGCGAGGCGGCACTCAGGACCGCCAAGCAGTACCTCCACGAGAAGTACAGCGTCTACGCCGGTCGCGGCCACCAGTTCTTCACCGACTACGACGAGAGTCGGTTCGAAGCCTACGCCGAAGACCGGATCATCTTCGGGACGCCCCAGCAGTGCATCGACGAGATAGCCGAGTACCGGGACCTGCTCGGCATCGACCACCTGCTGCTCCGGTTCAACTACCACGGAATGTCCCACGCGGAGATGATCGACCGGATGGACCGGATCGCAGACGAGGTACTCCCGTCGTTCACGTAGACTGACGAGAGGGTACAGGATTCGATGGTCGCGATAGGATACGGCGTCGGCGTCGGTCTCGCTGCGATAGCGGCCGTGCTGCTGGCCTCGCAGGCGATATGCATCCGTCTCGGCACCGACCGCGGAAACGTGGCACACGCCCTCTCGACGGTCCTCCTCATCAACGTCGTACTCCTCGCCGGCGGGTCGCTCGTCGCCTACTATCCCGACTACGGCGTGACGCCGCTCTCGTTCGTCGTCTTCGCCGGTGCTGGCATCTCCGGGACGGTCCTGGCCCGGTCGCTGTACTTCATGAGCATAGAGCGCATCGGCGCCAGTCGCACCGAACCGATCAAGTCGTCCCAGCCGCTCCACGCCACGCTCGTCGCCGTCCTCGTCCTCGGCGAAATCGTCACCGGACCGCACCTCCTCGGGATCGTCCTCATCGTCGTCGGCATCGGGGCGATATCCTGGGAGACGAGCACCCGGAGTAGCCCCTCGACGGACGTGGCACTCTACGAACTGGGGTTGCCCCTCGGCGCGGCGTTTTTCTTCGGCATCGAACCGACGTTCGTCAAACTCGGGTTCGCCGAGGGGACGCCGGTCTTCGTCGGCCTCGCGATCAAGACCGTCGCTGCCGGCATCGGCTTTTTTGCGTACCTCTGGGTGAAAGAGGCGGTCCCGGGGCCCGCCGCGCTACGCTCGCCGAGCGGGCGGTGGTACGTCGCGGCAGGCCTCGCGAATACGGGATTCATGGTTGTGTATTACTTCGCGCTCGAGGCGGCCCCCGTCGCGCTGGTCGTCCCGATCGTCCAGAGCAGTCCGCTCGTCGTTCTGGGCGTTTCGGCGCTGTTTCTCGACAGACTCGAAGACGTCACCTGGCGCCTGACGGCCGGCGCACTGGTAGCTGTCAGCGGCGCTGTCGTCGTCACGCTAGCCAGTTGACCAGCTAAGCCTGGTGCTGATACTCCTCCCGGTGGACGTAGGCACCGTAGCCCGGTTCGACCCGTATCTCGCCGTCGGCGTAGACCGTCTCGCCACGGACGATCGTGTGGGTCGGCACGCCGGTGACGGCGTAGCCGTCGAAGCTCGACCAGTCACACTTCGAGTACCCCTCGCTGGCGTCGATCTCCCCCTCGGCGTCCATGTCGACTATCGTCAGGTCTGCGTCGGTCCCGACGCGGACGCTTCCTTTGCTGGGGAAGATTCCGAGGAACTTCGCGGGCGTCGTCGCGGTGAGTTCGACCAGTCGCTCGAGGCCGAGGCGCCCGTCGTTGACGGCCGTCAGCATGAGCGGGAGGAACTCCTGGGACCCGAGCAGTCCCGACGCGGCGTCCCAGACGTCGTCGACGTCGGCTTCCTCGCGCTGCTGGGGAGCGTGTTCGACGACGCACATGTCGGCCGTCCCGTCACGGAGCGCCTCCCAGAGTTTGTCCTGGTCCGGCGTGTACCACCGGCTGTCCCAGCTGATCTCGTCGTCTCTCGTCAGCACCGTCGAGGCCTCGAGTTCGCCGTAGACGTTCCAGTCCTGGGACTTCAACTGGCCGACCAGGTCCACCAGCGTCTCCCGGTCTGCGAACTCCAGACGCGGCTCCGGGACGCGTTCGTTGAAACCGAGGTGGAGGAAATTCAGGCGGCCCAGTCCCGTCAGACGAGCCAGGAACGCCGCTTCGTAGGCGCCGAGGGTCATGTTCATCCCGTCCTTGCCTTCCCGGAGTGCTGCGTAGTCGTCGGCACCGCTCTCGCTCAGTTCCTCGTACAGTTCGTCCGCCAGGGACACGTCCGACGGGTGCAGCGATATTGGCACGTCCGGGTCGAGTTTCGCCATCCGTTCGAACAGCCGGTAGAGGTCGCCCCGGTCGTGGACGGCGAGTTCGGGGACGTAGGGAAACTCGACGCGCGGATGGCGGTGCATGAAGATCTTGAACCCCAGGTTGCCGGCGTTCCGGTAGATCTCCTCGACGGCGTCCGGGTCGGTCGCGCCGGCCCAGCTGTTGTGGTCGATGACCGCCTTCTCGTCCGCCAGCGCCACCTTCTCTTCGTACCGTTCGAGCGTGTTGGTCGGCGGGGTGCAGTTGGGCATGTCGAGAAACATCGTGTAGCCGCCGGCCGCCGACGCCTTCGACCCGGTTTCGAAGTCCTCTTTGGCGGTCTGGCCCGGTTCCCGGTAGTGAACGTGGGTGTTGATCAGCCCGGGGAGGACGAACTTCCCGGAAGCGTCGAGTCGTCGATTCGCCTCCGGCATAGACCCCGGAGTGCCGACCGCCACAATACGGCCGTCGTCGATACCGATCGCCGCCGTCTCACGACCGCCGGGTCGGACTATCGTTCCACCGTCGACGAGAAGGTCGATCGCCATTGGCGAACGCGTTTCACCCCCACCACCGAATAGATTTCTCGTCCCCGCGTGACACCACGCGCCGTCACCCGGCAGGCGGACCGGGTCCGCTCACGACCACGGTTCGAAGCCCCTAAGTAGCGGCTCGGCCAGATATCCGCCAAGAGTATCTATGTCGGACAAACCAGCCTCGATGTACCGGGACCTCGACAAGCCCGCGTACACCCGACGGGAGTACATCACCGGTATTCCCGGCTCGAAGATCGCACAGCACAAGATGGGCGACAAGCAGAGCGACCCCGAGGACTACCCGGTCCAGATATCTCTCGAGGTCGAAGAGAGCGTCCAGCTCCGCCACGGTTCGCTGGAGGCCGCCCGGCTGTCGGCCAACCGCCACCTGATCAAGGAACTCGGCGAGGGCAACTACAAGATGATCCTCCGGAAGTTCCCCCACCAGGTGCTCCGGGAGAACAAGCAGGCGACGGGTGCCGGGGCGGACCGCGTCTCCGACGGGATGCGCCAGGCCTTCGGCAAGATCGTCGGCACCGCCGCCCGCATCGAGGCCGGCGAGCGCCTCTTTACGGCCTACTGCGACGTCGACCAGGCCGACGCCGTCAAGGAGGCCTACCGCCGGGCCTACAACAAGATCACGCCGCCCTGCCGGATCGTCGTCGAGCGCGGCGAAGAACTCCTCATCGCCTAACGGTCTGCCTTCTCCCGTCGTCTCCCGGTTGCAGCGCTCTACCAGCAGGTCCGGACAGACTTTTGTTTGTTCCTTGCTAACGAAGAACATGGTACGTCTCAACCGGTCGCTCCGGGGAACCACCGAGCACGACCCGTTCGAGGAGCACTTCGCCTGGCGAGCCGGCGCGATATCCGGGTTCGTGGCCACTCTGGCGATGGGAATTGCGATAACGCTGGTCGACCCGGGCCTGATCCGTAACCCCATCGCCGGGCTGTACGGCATGGAAGGGAGTCTGGCCGTCGGCTGGATCGCCCACCTGGTTCACGGGACGGTGTTCGGCATCGCCTTCGCGCTCGTCATGGCCGACCCGAGTCTCACTGCCGGGACGCGAGCGTCCCCTCGGGTAGTCGTCGCCGGCGTCGTCTACGGTCTCGTCCTGGCTATCGCCGTCGCCGGCGTCCTGATGCCCATCTGGCTCGACGTCGCGGGCTTCGAAGCCGCGCCCGACGTTCCGTTCATCACCGGGCCGCTGGTCGCCTGGCACGTCGTCTACGGCGCCGTCCTCGGTGGCGTCTTTTGGCTGCTCGACACGTCGTAGGGTTCGGCCACGGCCGCCAGACCGAATCCCTGAACGCTTTTGCGCCTGGCCGGGGATGCTGAGGTATGCTTCGGCTGGCCGTGGCCACGCAGGCCGAGACGTTCGAGCGAATGCGCCAGCCACTGGCCGACCGCGACGTCGAAGTCGTCCCCGTCCAGCCGGACGAACGCACCTTCGTCATCGAGGACGCCGCACTCCCCGAGGTCGACGTGGGATTCGTCTTCCCGCCGCGACCGATGGAGGGCGGCGTCGTCGACGCGCTGCTCTCCGTTCCGTGGGTGAACGACCGCGAGGCCATCCTCCGGTCCCGTAACAAGGGTGAGGTGCTGGCCCGTCTCGCCGCGACAGACCTCCCGGTTCCCGACACCGTCGTCGTCTCGAATCCGGTCGACGAGGCCGACCTCGTCGAGTCGTTCCGGCGGTTCGACCCGCCGGTCGTGGTCAAGCCCAACTCCACCACACGGGGAACTGGCGTCGCGAAGGCGCACGACCTGGATTCCTTCCTCGGCATCTGTGACTACCTCGACCTGGTCCACGACTACCGTGCCACCGGCGACCAGTCGTTCCTCGTCCAGGAGTACGTCGAGGGGGCCCGTGACTACCGGGCGATGGTCGTCGACGGGGACTACGTCGGTGCAGTGGAACGGCGCCTGCCCGACGACGCCGTGGCAGAAGGGCAGTGGAAGCACAACGTCCACCGTGGGGCCGAGGCCGAGGGCGTGAATCTCGACCCCGACCTCCGACGCCTGGCCGAGGACGTCGCCGACGTCCTCGACATACCGTTCCTCGGCGTGGACCTCCTCGTGACCGACCACCGCGTCCTGGTTTCGGAGACGAACGCCCGGCCGACGATCGATGCGGCGACGAAGTACGAGGACGGCTTTTGGGACGACCTAGCTGCGTTGATACGTCGAACGGCGGCGGAGTGAGCAGCTACTCCGAGGGTTGTCGACGGCTTGCCCGTCTCAGTTGTCGAACCTGTCGAAACGTTTAGGGTGTACGGTACGCGTCTCTGAACCATCGATGTCGGACGGCCCAGACGAGACGACACCATCGAATCGCTCCCCCGACGCGGGGTCCCGGTCCGCCGGCGCGGCGGGCGGCCACCAGCAGGGCAGGCCAGGACCGGCCAACGTTCAGGGATCGGCCGGCGCTGACGGCCGGCCGGACGCCCAGAACGCGGGCCAACAGCACCCGCAGCACCCGCCGCACGGCCCCGACGGCCCGGGTGGATCCGGGCCCGGCCAACCGCCAGGCGGCGGGACGAACCGGAGGGGGTTCCTCCAGTACGGGGCCGTCGCCGCAGCCCTGGTCGGGGGCTGGTTCGTCTACGACTCGGTCCTGGCCGGGCCGTCGGTCGACCGCTCGACGCCGGAGGCGACCGTCCGGTCGAACCTCCGGGGGTTCGAGCAGGAATCCATCGAGGTGGTCAAGCAGACGATGCACCCGGACTCGCCTGCCTACGACCAGACGGTCCAGCAGGCCAGTCAAATGTTCTCGCAGTACGAACTCGAGTACTCGCTTACCATCCGCGGGACGCGGACGAACGGCGACCGGGCGGAGGTCGACGTCACGCAGACGACTCGAAAGATCAGTGGTCCCCAGTTCCGGGACAACCGCATCGAAGCGACACACGACGTGCGAACGTACCAGGACCACTGGCGCATCTACGATACGTCCGTCTCGGACGTCGAATACCTGTAATCGGGGGTGCGCCGCTCAGAGGTCGATGCTGGTCGAGTCGTCGGCCCGTTCGAACGTGACCTCGAGGATGCCGTTGTTGTACGTGGCGTTGGCGGCGTGTTCGTCCACCGTGGCGGGCAGGTTCACCCGTTCGTGGTACTCCCGCTGGTCGCCGCTGGCGTCGACGGTGAGGGTCCGGCCGTCGCACTTCAGGTCGATGGCCTCCTTCTCGACGCCCGGAATGTCGGCGACAACGCGAACCTCGTCGTCGGCCTCGTGGACGTCGAAGTGGACGTCGCCGACGCTACCCGAGCCGCCGACGCTGCTGTCGTGCTGGAAGCGGAACTCGCCCTGTCCGCCCATCATCTGGTTCATCATCCGCTCTATCTCCCGAAAGAACTCGTCGAATGGGTCGTCTCTGTCGTCGCGCCTCATGTCCGGAGGTAAGACACACCCCATCAAAAGGTTTCGGCCGGGGCGATCCCGTGCTATCGGTTTGCCTGGTGGGTCACCACTGGTTCACGACCGCTTTCCGAGCTTACAGGCCGGCTAATCGCAGGTCACATCGCGGAGTTCTTGTAGCTGGTCGCCGGTATGGGGAGACAATGAGCTACCAGACGCTCGACGACCTCGCGGACGGCCAGCGCGTGCTGGTCCGGGTCGACCTGAACTCGCCCGTCGAAGACGGTCGCGTGCAGGACAACCGCCGGTTCTCCCGCCACGCCGGCACGCTCCGCGAACTCGTCGAGCGCGGCCACCGGGTCGCGGTGCTTGCCCACCAGGGTCGGCCCGGTCGGGACACGTTCGTTCCCCTCGAACAACACGCCGAAATCATGGCCGAACACGTCGACCAGCCGGTGGAGTACGTCTCCGACACGTACGGCGACGAGGCCATCGAGGCCGTCGAGTCCCTCGAGGCCGGCGACATTCTCATCCTGGAAAACGTCCGGATGACCGACGACGAACTGCCAGAAAAAGCCCCCGAAGACCACGCCGAGAGCGACCTCGTCCAGACCCTCTCGACTGCATTCGACGCCTACGTCGGCGACGGCTACTCCGTTGCCCACCGCAAACACGCATCCATCGTCGGCTTCCCCCTGGTGATGGACAGTTACGCCGGTCGCGTAATGGTCTCGGAGTACGAGGCCAACTCGTCCATCGCCAATCGGGACTTCGACGGCGAGGTGACGATGGTCGCCGGCGGGAAGAAGGCGACCGACGTCATCGACGTGATGACCGCACTGGAGGACAAGGTGGACAACTTCCTCCTGGGGGGCATCGCGGGCGAACTCTTCCTCCGGGCGGTGGGCTACGAGGTGGGCCAGGACATCGGCGACATGGACCTCTACGACGAGCAGTTCGAGAAGAATCGCGAGAAGATCCAGCACATGATCGAGGCCCACCCGAGCGAACTCGTCCACCCGACGGACCTGGCCTACGAGGACGAGAACGGCGAGCGGGCCGAGGTGACCGTGGCAGACGTCCGGAACAAGAACCACGACTACCTCGACGTCGGCGCGGACACGACCTCCCGGTACGCCGACATCGCGGCCAACTCCGAGGCCGTGTTCGTCAAGGGAGCGCTGGGCGTCTTCGAGGACGAACGGTTCGCCTCGGGCACCGTCAACATTCTCGAAGCCATCGCTGCCTGTGACTGTTTCTCCGTCGTCGGCGGTGGTGACACCTCCCGGGCTATCGGGATGTACGGCCTCCGCGAGGACGACTTCTCGCACGTCTCCATCGCCGGCGGCGCCTACATCCGGGCGCTGACGGGCCAGCCACTCCCCGGCGTCGAAGTGCTCGAACGAGCCGGTGAGCCCGAAATCGTCGAGTGAGCGCAATGGCTATTCGCCTCCCCTCCGTTCTGACTACAGTGACCCAGTCGTGACTGCAGATACCGTCCGGAAGGTGCTGAATCACTACCTCGAATCGTCGGTGGAGGTGGGGACCTATCGCGGCGTGGACGGCGTCTGGGCGAAGGTCGAACTCGACCCGCGGATCGACAACTCGATGCGGCCGACGTCGCTGGCGTGTGACGGAACCGTCGTCGAGGAGATGAAGGTCAGGTTCGTCGCCACGACGGCCGACCGGGAGACGGTCCTGGCGACGCTTGCCGAACTTGAGGCACTCACGCAGGCCGACGGGGAGGTTTCTGCGGAGAACCACGAACTGTCGGCGGCCGACGAGCTGTGGCCGCACATCCTCTACGAACACCTCGCTCTCTCCGAGGCGGCGAACTGTCTCGCGGTCATCGAGGCGGAACCGCTCCCGACCTACAGGACGGAGTGACCGGTCGTGTCGGCGCGGGCCCCGCCCGGAGGTCTCGTACACCCCTGCATCCCCTCCCTGTATCCCATGCCTTCGTCGGGTGAGTGACCCACGAGCCGCGCTCGGGCATCGCCGACCCGAACAGCCGCCGAATGACGGGTCAGACTGTCGCTGACGCCTCGCTCCTGTGGCATCGTGCGTACCGAACGGCGAGCCGTGAACGAGCATTCCCGTTCACGACCCGCCGTTCGTCTGAATGTATATGCCACGTAAATATATCCAAATCAACATAAATTTGTTATAAGAGGATGTTTAATTGTATACGAATCGCAATGACACGAGAGGTCACCAGGCGTTCGATCCTGAAAGGAGCAGGCACCGGTCTCGGCGCGCTCACGCTCGGCACCGGCGCGGCGGCCGGTGCCAGAGAGCGACACGTCGTCGGGACGGCGACGACCGAAGCAACGGCGGCCGCCCGGAGCCGTGCCGCCGAGGTCCACCGGGAACTCGACTTCGGCCACGTCGGGCGGGCCGTGGCCGGACGCTTCCCCGAGGAAGCACTCGAAGGGCTGCGAAAGCGGCCAGACGTCCGGTATATCGAGCGAGACGGCACCTACGAGGCCATCGCACAGACACTCCCCTGGGGAATCGACCGCGTCGACGCCGACGTGGTCCACGCCAACGGCGAGACGGGTGGCGACAACTCGGACGGCCAGGGCGGGGCCGACGTCGCCATCATCGACACCGGCATCGACGACGACCACCCCGACCTCTCGGCGAACGTCGGGACGGGCACGGCCTACGTCGACTGCACGGGTCCGAACTGCAACTACGACTGGTCCGACGACAACGACCACGGCACGCACTGTGCCGGGATCGCCGACGCCGTCGACAATTCCGAGGGCGTCGTCGGCGTCAGCACGGCGGCGACGCTGCACGCCGTGAAGGTGCTCGATTCGCAGGGGTCAGGCTACTGGTCTGACATCGCCGCCGGCATCGAGTGGGTGGCCGACCAGGGCTACGACGTGGCGAACATGAGCCTCGGCGGGAGTTCGGGTTCCTCGACGGTGAAGGACGCCTGCCAGTACGCCGCCGACAACGGCGTGCTGCTCGTCGCCGCGGCGGGCAACAGCGGCCCCTGCTCGGACTGCGTCGGCTACCCGGCGGCCTACAGCACCGTCGTCGCGGTGAGCGCCACCACGGAGAGCGATTCGCTGGCGAGTTTCTCCAGCACCGGGCCGGAGGTCGAAATCGCCGCGCCGGGCGACGCCATCTACTCGACGGTCATCGGCGGCTACGACACCTTCAGCGGCACGTCGATGGCCTCGCCCCACGTCGCCGGCGCCGGCGCCCAGTTGATGGACAACGGCTACACCAACTCGGAGGCTCGCAGCCGACTGACGGACACGGCCGAGGACATCGGCCTCGGCAGCAACGAATCGGGCTCGGGCCTGCTGGACGTCGAGGCGGCGATGGCTGACGACTCCGGGTCCAACAACCCGCCGTCGGTCTCGTGGGTGAACCCCTCGGACGGTGCCACCGTCTCGGGCTCGGTCGCCATCGAGATCGACGCCAGCGACGACACCGATTCCGGCAGCGACCTGACCGTCGAGTGGCAGGTCGACGACGGCACCTGGCGGACGGCCACCTACGACTCGGGCAGCGGGACCTACACCGATTCCTGGGACTCGACGGCCGTCGTCGACGGCGACCACAGCCTCGACGCCCGGGCCACCGACACCGACGGCGCCACGAGCAGCGAGTCCTCGGTGACCGTGACCGTCAGCAACGACACCAGCGAGTCGGCGCCGACTGTCGAGTCTTACACAGTCACCGAGGCCGGTTCGCCCAATCCTCACGCCGAGATCACGGCCGACTGGTCGGTGGCCGACGCCGACGGAAACCTCGACACGGTCGTCGTCGAGGTCGTCGACGGTAGCGGGAGCGTCGTCGACAGCAACACGACCGACGTCGGTGGCTCAAGCGCCTCCGGCACCGACCAGTTCAAGGTCAAACACGCCCAGAACCAGACCTTCGACGTGACCCTGACGGTGTCTGACACCGCCGGCAACAGCGCCTCGGCGACCCGGACGGTGACCGAGTAGCGGTCGCCGGCGCTCGCCGGGCGGGCGGTCTTGCCGACCGCGACCGAAGACCGGCCGTGAAGCGAAACGTCTGCGGCATGGACCGCACCGTTCGTCTCGTCCTCGGGGTCGTTCTCCTGGGACTGGCGCTGGGAGCACGCGGCGACGACCGGGTGTCCCTCGGCCGCGTCCTCGCCGGCTACGGTGCGGCGGAGTTCCTGCTCATCAACGGCACGCTCCAGTGGTGTCCGCTGAACTACGCCCTCGGCGTCGACACCTGCGAACGGGACGCTGTCGAGGTGGTCGCGGGCACCGTCGGCAACGGCCTTCGGGCGGTGCGAGCCCGGTCGTGACTGCCACCCGGTCGTAGCCGACTCGTACGGCAGCGACGAGTGGTCGCCTACCGTCGTTCACGCAGGAAGCGGCCTGTACCGGGTGGCGATGGAACGTGTTTCGGCTCCCGCTATCGGTCGCTTATCCGCATCAGACGCCGCCGAACGATCTCGGCCGTCACCCGCCAGACGTATCACCTCACCATAACTTAACCGCTCGTCGGCGTCCGTAAGGGTGCGGTATGGATACATACAGTCGAACTGTCAGCGTGCTCGCCGTGGTGGCGATGCTTACCACCTCGGCGATAGGTGGTTTCGTCCTCCTGGCGGGCCTGCCCGGCCCGGCCAGTGCACAGCCGCAGCCGACCGTCATCAACGGCTGTCAGTCCATCAACCAACCCGGCACGTACGTCCTGGCCAGGGACCTCAACGTCACCGGGACACCCGGCGGGTGTATCCCCATCAGGGCGAGTGACGTGACGCTGCTCGGCAACGGAAACACGCTCGACGGCGGTGGGCAAGGTGTCGGTATCTTCGTCAACCCCGAAGGAACCCAGCGGCTCTCGGACGTCAGGATAGAGAACGTCGAGGTGCGAGACTGGAACGTCGGAGTCGCGGTCACGCAGGTCGACCGGGCTCGCCTTCAGGGTCTGGCGATCAGTGACGCCGAGAACTTCGGGGTCCTGTTCTCGCAGGTCAGCGGGTCAGTGGTCGTCGGGAGCACGTTCACGGACAACGGCTACGGGATTCTCACCACGCAAGCCGGCAACAACCTCGTCCTACAGAACGCGTTCCGTGATAGCGACCAGGCCGGCGTCTTTCTCAGCTCCCAGAGTGCCTTCAACCAGGTGAGTTCCAACCGGTTCACTGACAACCAGTACGGCGTCCAGACCCTCCAGGCCTCGAACAACGACGTCACCGGCGTCTTCGGCGGCGACAACGACTTCGCGGACGTCTACCTCCAGCAATCGACGTCTAACCGGGTCGAACTCGTCGAAACGGCCGGTTCCGAAGTGGGCGTCTTCCTGGAAGACTCGAACGGGAACGACGTGAGTGCCGTTCGCTCGGTCACTACGCAGTTAGGCATCGGGCTCGTCGACTCGGACAACAACACCGTCCGGAACTCGGCGGTGGTGCGCTCGAGCGTCGGTGTCGGGACCGGGGATAACAGCTCGGACAACACCATCCGGAACGTCTCGGCCGCTTACGCCGAAATCGGTATCTTCCAGGGCGCCGGGTCCAACAACAGCTACGTCAACAACAGCGTCACGTACGCCGAGGCTGTCGGTATCCTCGCATCGCGGACGGCAGACCACACCTTCGAGGGTAACGTCGTTGCGTTCACCGGTGCCCAGCGGACCGTCCCGTTCGCCCCGACGGCTCCGGTCGTGGCCGGCGATCTGAACGGGACCGACCTCCCCGCGGCGGCCGGCGATGGCATCGCGCCCGCTCCCGGTACCGATCTCCAGCCGGGCGGCATTCCCGAACTCGCCGGGACCGGACTGTCGGTGAACGTCACGAACGTCGTTGGCCCGACCGAGAGCGGCGACGGAGTCCGCCTCTCGAACGCTACCGGAATCACCGTCACCGGCAACATCGTCTTCCGGAACGACGGTGACGGCGTGGAACTCGATAACGCCGACGACAACGTGATCACGGCCAACACCATCTGCGAGAACGGCGGCGAGCCTATCGCCGTCGACGCCGACTCGGCGGGCAACACCATCGCGAACAACGACCTGGACTGCTGAGTCTCAGCCGGTCAGGGCGCCCGCTCGAAGAAGTCCCAGATCAGGTCGTTCGCACTCGGCGCGTCGGGGGCAGCGTAGTCCTCGCCCTCGGCGCCACCGGCCCAGCCGTGGGCCATGCCCTCGACGGTGACGTACTCGACGGCCGGGTCGCCGTCCGGCGTGTGGTACTTCTGGACTGTTGCGGTGGTGCCCGAGGCAGCTACTTCGGATGTCGCCTCGGGCTCGAAGTCGATGCTGCCGTCGTCCTCGCCGTCGAAGGCCAGATCGTTCGTCTGGACGGCCTGGCGTGCGGCCTGCTCGCCGTTGATCGGGGCGACCGTCTCGTCTGCCGTCCCGTGGACGACGATTGTCGGAACGAGCCGGGCCCGGTCGCCCATCGCCTGGTAGGCGGCGGTCCCCTGCTGGACGGGGTCGGGACCGCCGTTTTTCATCGCCGTCTGCCCCTCCGCTGTCCCGTCTGCGGCGTCGAACTCCAGCCCGGAGTGAACGGCCCCGGCGTCGAAGACGTCCGGATACGCCGCGAGGAGGTTGGGCACCATCGCAGCCCCCGCCGAGATGCCGGCGACGTACACCTGGTCGGTGGCCACCGAGAGGCTCCTGGACGCGTGGTCGACGACGCCGGCGATGGAGGCGGCCTCGCCGTTGCCTCGCGTGGTCTCGTCGTCCTGGAACCAGTTCCAGCACAGCGCGAAGTTGGCCGACGACTCCTGTTTGGGATAGGCGACGGCGAACGTCTCGGCCTCGGCTTTCCCGTTGAGCAGCGTCGCCTCGGCGAGGTCGTCCGGGCTCTGGTCACAGCCGTGGAGGGCCACGAGCAGCGGCAGGTCCCCGCCGTCGTGACTCGCCGGCTCGTACAGCTTGTACACCCGGCCGTCGGCTGCCGTCTCCGTCGTGAACTCTCCGGGCGGTCCCTCGGGCGTGGCAGTGGCCGTCCCCGTGGCCGTGTGGGTCGCCGTCGGTTCGTCGGTCGGCGTCGTGGTGCCTCCCCCGTCTCCCCCGTCTCCCCCGACGCAGCCGGCCAGGACGGTTGCACCCACCAACGTCCCCGTTGCCAGCACGTCGCGGCGACGAAGCAGTCGTCGCTCGGACATGCATCTGGCGGGGACGAACCCGTCACAAAAACGATTATCGGCTCGATTTGTCGCCCTGACCGGGTTCTACTACCCGAATGGAAGTTTCTCGGGGCCTGGAACAGTTCCGCCCCGTGGGAGACGGGAACGGAACGTGCCATCTACTGTCTATCTGATGTGTCTGGTTACTCGGCTGAACTGTGACTCGTGGCTGCCCTGTGGCTCGTAGACTGAGAAACCCACCGGAGTGGTACGTCCGCGAATCCGCTGACGAGTCCTGGATCGGTGCCTACTCGCGCCCCGGACCGAACCCTTCGTCGAGACCCATTGCCTCGTCGGTGGTCTGCATGCTCTCCTCGGCGTCGGCCTCGCCCAGCACCGCCCGGATGGCGTCGACGTTCTCCGGGACGACGTCGGACTCCTGGTGGATGGCCTGGAACAGATAGAGGTCGTTGCCTTCGAGGGTAATCGACTCGCCCCAGATGCAGTTCTCCCAGATGTCGGCCCGCGGCCGGCCGGCGTCCTGGGCGTACTCCTTGATGGCTCCTGCTCCGTCGAGATCCATCCACTCGGGGATGACGAAGGTGCGGCGCTGGGTTTCGAGGAGGTCGCGTATTTCGCTCCCGTCCGCCGGCGGACTTTCGAGTTCGACGTTGAGGCTGTGCATGTGCATCAGCGTCGCCGGGACCTTCAGCCCGAGCGTGTCGATGGAGAGATCGGGGAAGATGGTCTTGACGTCCGGCCCGTGGTGGGACGGCAGCTTCACGGGGTTCGGGAGGATGTCGTTGATCGGCCCGCGGCCGCTCTGGGCGGGGTCGCCGCCCCGGCGGACCAGCGTCGCCCGGACCTTCTCGATGCCGTACTCCTCCTGGAGTGGTGCGACGAGGCGGGAGAGCCCGGTCGTGTTGCAGGAGACGACCCGGACGAGGTCGGCGCCGGTCGCCTCGTCGAAGTTCGAGCGGGCGTTGAAGCTGACGTCGACGACGTCGGCGTCCTCGCCGCCCTGGAGCAGGGCGGGGGTGTCGTATTCGCGGTACATCCTGGCGTTGTCGGCGCCGATGCCGGATGGACAGGCGTCGACGACGACGTCGCTGGCCTCGACGAGTTCCTCGACGTCGCCGGCGAGGTCGATACCCTCCTCGGCAAACAGGGGTTTGCGCTCCTCGACGGCGGCGTAGAGGTCGAAGCCCTTGTCGACGGCCCCCTGGGCTTCGAAGTTGGGTCGGGTCTTGGCGACGCCCACGACCTCCATGTCTGGCTGCTGGCGCACGGCGTCGGCGACGCGCTTGCCGATGGTTCCGTACCCGTTGACGCCTACCTGGATCATGTGCCTGAGAGTTCGGTCGTCGGCTGTTTAGTGATTTCCATCCTAATGTTGGTGAGAGCGTCCTTGGGGGTTGGTAGTGGAACTGAGCGGGCAGTGTTGGGAAAGCTCTCGGCCCGCTGGCAGTCGCTGAGCGACATATTCTCCCTCGCTTCGCTCGGTCGAATAGGGGTCGCTCAGCGACCGCCAGCGAGGTGAGGGCTTTCGAAACCGACGTTGCGGGGAAAGAGAATCATCTCTCGTCACACGGACTCCCAAGCGTTGAAACCCGGACCACACGAACCAACCAACCATGAAACTCGGAATCGTCTCGGACACGCACGACAACCTCGACGTCGTCTCGGCCGCCGTAGACCTCTTCGAGGACGAGGTCGACGCAGTCGTCCACTGCGGCGACGTCGTCGCACCCTTCGCAGCAACACCCTTCGACGCGGACTTCGAGTTCTTCGCCGTCCGGGGCAACAACGACGGCGAGTGGGGCCTCCAGCCCGCCATCGAGCAGTTCGGCCGGTACATGGGCGAGATGGGCGAACTGACCATCGACGGCGAACTCATCGCGGTCTACCACGGCACCAGCGAACCCATGGTCGAAGCCCTCTGTGCCTGTGGGACGTACGACTACGTCCTCCACGGCCACACCCACCGCCGACTGGAGGAGGAGTGGGACGGAACGGTCCGCATCAACCCCGGCGGCATCTCCATCGACCCGGAGAGCGAGGACGAGCCACCGGCCGGCGTGATTCTGGACACCGAGTCCGGCGACGTGACGTTCCACGACCTGCGGTAACGTCGATACGGGTGCCAGCCTCCGCTTCGAGGCAAAGTCTAATCACGGGCCCACCCCAGGCTCGGATATGAGCAACGCCTCGCTCCGCGCACCGGCCAAGACCGCCGTCGAGCAGTGCATGGGCCTCCGGCCCGACGAGTCCTGTTGTGTCGTCACCGACGACGAGCGCAAGGCCATCGCCGAGGCGCTGTACGCCGTCGCAAACGAGATTACCGACGACGTCGCGCTGATCCGCTACCCCGTCGGAGCCCAGCACGGCGAAGAGCCGCCTGAACCGGTCGCCGCGGCGATGGCGGGCGCCGACGTCGTCTTCGCGCCGACGACGAAGAGCCTGAGCCACACCCAGGCCAGGACCGACGCCTGCGCGGCCGGCGCCCGGGTCGCCACGCTCCCCGAAATCACCGACGGCGTGTTCCTGATGGGCGTCGACGCCGACTACGAGGCCATCGCCCAGGCCTGCGATGACGTCCTCGCCCAGGTCGAGGGCGCCGAGGAGATCCGCGTCACCTCGCCCCAGGGGACCGACATCACGCTCGGCCTCGGCGACCGCGAGTGGCGCCTGGACACCGGCATCGTCCACGAAGGCGGCGAGATGACCAACCTCCCCGCCGGCGAGGTGTTTCTCAGCCCGGAGACCGGCGACGGCACCATCGTCGTCGACGGGACGATGCGCCCCTACGGCAAGATGGAGGAAGGCCAGACGATCACGCTCGAAGTCGAGGACGGCTATATCACCGAGATCAGCGACGACGAACTCCGCGCTCAGGTCGAGGAGGCCGCCGAGGAAGTAGGAAGAGACGCGTACAACCTCGCGGAACTCGGCATCGGGACGAACATCGCCGTCAAGGAACTGGTCGGCTCGGTCCTGCTGGACGAGAAGGCCGCCGGGACCGTTCACCTGGCCATCGGCGACGACCACGGTTTCGGCGGCGACGTCGAAGCTCCGATCCACCAGGACGGCGTCCTGAGGGAGCCGACAGTCTACGCCGACGGGGAGAAGGTTACCCTACCGAAACCCGATCTGGACTCGTAACTATCGAGTCCAACGGGGACGTGTCACGTTTTTAACTATTAATTAAGAGGTAGACGGGACTGAAACCGTCGACGCTCAACTACTGAATCATATTATATTGGGCGTGTGGGAATTACCAAGCCCCTTATAGATGATGGCTACTATATTTACGCTAGATGGACAGTACCGGGACCGAAGACGTACCCGACCTGCTCGTCCTCGTAGTCGACGACGAGCCGGACGTCGTCGAGCTGACTGCTTCGATGCTCGAGTCCGAGTCTGCTCGCATCACTACAGCGACTGCGACGAGTGCAAGTGACGGCCTCGATCACCTCTCGTCTCGGGACGTGGACTGCGTCGTCAGTGACTTCGACATGCCTGAGACGAACGGTCTCGAATTCCTCGACGCGGTCCGGGAGGCCCATCCTGCCTTGCCGTTTATTCTTTTCACCGGGAAGGGGTCGGAGGAGATCGCGAGTGAAGCGATCGCGAGGGGGGTCAGCGACTACCTCCAGAAGGACATCGGATCCGACCAGTACACGCTGCTCGCAAACCGGGTGCACAACGCCGTCTCACAGTACCGGGCCGAGCGTCAGGCTCACCTCCAGACGCGGATCAACACTGTCGTCAACGAGGTGAACCAGCGACTCGTGCGGGCCGAACAGTCCACGGGCGTCTACCGCGCGCTCTGTTCCGTCCTCACCGAAACGGGGAATCTGGAAGCCGCCTGGGCTGGACCGTACGACGCCTCGACTGACCGGATCGAGCCGGTCTATGCTACCGACCGGGAGGGGAGGGCGCTGGATTCGCCGTCGACAGTCGACGTCTCGGGCACCGATTCGCCCGTCGGAGCGGCAATTGCCGCGAACGAGGTTCGGATCACTCCAGACCCACCGAGCTGGTACGGTCTTCGGTCGACCGAGGCAGACGTGGCCGGAGCCACGGCCGGCTCGCTGGTCGTGGTGCCCCTGGGTATTGCGGACAGCGTCCTCGGGGTGGTGTGTGGCCTCGTCTCGTCCGAACTCGGCGTCGACGCCACCGAACGCCGGATGCTGGCCGAACTCGGCGACGACGCCGGCCACGCCCTCGATGCCCTGGCCGTCCGTCGGGAACTCCGCCAGTACGAACGGATCGTCGAGACGGTCCCGGACGGCGTTTTCCTTCTGAACTCCGAGGGGACGATCGACTTCGTCAACGAGACGGCCGCACGAATGATCGGCATGGACCCGGGACAGCTCCAGGGGACGCCCTTTCCAAGCCTCGTCGAGAGCGGCCTGTTCGAGCCGGCCGTGATGGAAGAGTACGTCGAACTCGTCAGGGGCTTGCTGTCGTCCTCGACGGCCCGGGAGCGGGATACGCTCGAGGTGCACGTGGAGCTGCCGGACGGTACCGAACGGATCTGGGAAGTCCACGTCTCCCTCCGGGGTGGCGGCGAAGCGTTCTCGGGCACGGTCGGCGTCCTGCACGACGCTACCGAGCGGTTCGAACGGGAGGCCGAACTCCGTGAAGCCAAGACGCGGTACCAGCACCTGGTCGAGACGTCCCCGGCACCTATCGTCATCTACGACGCCGACGGCGTGGTGGTGTTCGCCAACGAGGCTGCTGCGGACCTGGTCGGCGCGGACTCGCCGTCGATTATCGTGGGGACGAGCGCCCTGGAGTTCATCCATCCCGACGACCGGGAGGACTCACGGAGGCAGATTCGCCGGGTCCTCCAGGACCGCGAACCGGTCGTCGGCATAGAACGCACCCTCCAGGGGCTCGACGGCGACGAACGGTACGTCGTCCTTGCGACCTCTCCGATCACCTACGAAGGCGACCCTGCCGGACAGGTCGTCCTCAACGACGTGACCGAACTCCAGCGGGAACGTCGCCGGCTCGACGAGTTTGCCCGCCGTGTTTCCCACGACCTTCGGAATCCACTGACGGCTCTGAGCAGCCGGCTCGAACTCGCGGAGTCCACGGGCGAGCAAGAGCACTTCGAGCGCTGTCGCGACGCGGTCGAACGGATGGACGACCTTATCGACGACCTCCTGGCGCTCGCCCGGAAAGGCAAGCGGATCGACGAGCCCAGGCCTACCGACCTGGCCGCGGCGGCACGTGACAGCTGGATGGGTCCAAACCGGGACGACGTGACGCTCGCCGTCGAAACCGACCGACGAGTCGTCGCCGACCCCGACCGCCTCCGGGACCTCCTGGAGAACCTGCTCGGGAACGCCATCGAGCACGCCGGGCCGGACGTGACCGTCACCGTCGGCACGGTCGAGGACGGCTTTTACGTGGCAGACGACGGCCCGGGAATCCCGCCGGAACGGCGCAACGCCGTCCTCCGAGACGGCTACTCCGAGACCGAGGGCGGGACCGGGTTCGGCCTCAGCATCGTCGCCGACATCGTAGACGCTCACGGCTGGTCACTGGCGGTCGACGAGAGTGCAGCGGGTGGCGCAAGATTCACCGTTACCGGCGTCGAGTTCGCAGAGTGACGGCCCGGGTGGCTTATGGGGTCTGACTCGCTAGATGCCTTCATGACAGAGACAGCCGAGCGGGTCGCACTGGCCTGTCCGGCCTGTTCGCCCGACCTCGAGACGGTCCACGAGGTGCTCAAACCCGGGGGCCAGGCCACCGTCAGGTGTAGCGAGTGTGGCCACGTCCACAAGGAGGAACTCCCGGAACAGCGGACCGTCGAGCGGTCCGTCGTCGTATCCCAGGGAGAGGAATCCTTCCAGTCGACCGTCGACGTTCCGGCCGACGAGACCCTCGCCAAGGGCGAGGAGTTCCTCCTCGAAACCGAGGAAGCTATCATGACCGTCCGGATCACCAGCCTCGAACTCGACGAGGGCCGAACCGAGGAGGCCACCGCCGAGGACGTCCGGACGATCTGGACCAGAGCCGTCGGTAACGTCGCGGTCAACGTCACGGCCCACCCCAAGAGCGGCGCCCACGACGAGACGCGGAGCCTGACGCTCCACGTGCCCGGCGACTACGAATTCGTCGTCGGCGAGACGGACGAACTCAGCGGCGAGCAGTTCACCGTCCAGGATATTCTCGTCCGGGACGACGCTCACGGCTACGACCACGACAAGCTGAGCTTCGAGGGCGACGCCGTCGTCGCCAAGGACGTCAAGCGCCTCTACGTTCGGGACGAGACGACCAGCGCCTGGTCGGCGTGGTAGCATGGATTTTTCGGCCCGCCGGGACGACCTCGTCGACCGACTGACCGAGCGGGACAGCCTCGACGCGGCCACGGAGTCGGCCATGCGAGCCATTCCTCGCCACGAATTCGTCCCCGAGGACGCCCGGGACCGGGCCTACCAGGATACGCCCCTCTCGATAGGCGAGGGCCAGACCATCAGCGCGCCCCACATGGTCGCCATCATGACCGACCTGCTGGACCTGGAGCCAGGGCTGGACGTCCTCGAAATCGGCACGGGTTGTGGCTACCACGCCGCCGTAACGGCAGAGGTGGTGGGGGCCGAGCACGTCTACTCCGTCGAGTATCACGACTCGCTGGCCAGGGAGGCCCGCGAAACGCTCGCCGACGTGGGCTATTCGAACGTCTCGGTCCGGGCGGGCGACGGCAAGGCCGGCTGGCGGGAGGCCGCGCCGTTCGACCGGGCCTACCTGACGTGTGCCGCGTCGTCGCTCCCCGACGACGTCGTCGAGCAGGTGCGACCGGGCGGCATCCTTCTGGCACCGGTCGGCGACGGCCACCAGACGCTCGTCAGAGCCTACCGGCAGTCTGATGGTTCGCTGGAGCGGGAAGACCACGGCGGCGTGCGGTTTGTGCCTCTTCAGTAACTCCGGGGCGCGGCTTTCATTACCGTCGGGGCCGACGCTTCCGTATGGACCCCGCGGTACTCCGCGACGACATGGTCGACAGCCTGGAGCACCACAGCAAGGGCTGGGTCCAGAGCGACGCCATCTCGCTGGCGATGCGAGACGTCCCGCGAGAGAAGTTCGTCGAGGACGACCGCACGGCATACGCCGACCGCGACCTCGAACACCTCGGGACGCGCGTTCTCTCGCCGAGTACCGCCGCCCGCCTTCTGGAAGCCCTGGAGCCCGAGCCCGACGACTCGGTGCTCGTCGTCGGCGCTGGCGTCGGGTATACGGCTGCCGTCCTGGCCGAGATCGTCGGCGAGCGCTCGGTCCAGGCTATCGACATCACCCGCCGCATCGTCTACGAAGCTCGCGGCAATCTCGAATCGGCAGGCTACGGTGCGGTCCTGGTGGACTGTCGCGACGGCGCCGAGGGATTCCCCGAGTACGCTCCTTACGACAAGATCCTGCTGGAGGCCGCCGCCGTTCGACCGCCCCAGGCCCTTGTCGACCAGCTGGCCGAGGACGGCAGACTGGTGATGCCGCTGGGCGCCGGGACCCAGCACCTCTCGGTCGTCTCGTCCGACGGCGACGTCGAGCGGCACGGCGCCTGTGCCTTCGACCCGATGCTCGTCGAGGGCGAGCAGGTGGATACTGTCGAGCGCAATCGGACTCGCCGCGAGGACCGCGAACTCGCGGCCCGTGCCGCCGAGCGGCGCAAGGGCTGGGAGCACGAGTGGATCGACTGGGAGCGCCACTCGCCGTAGCGCTGGCGGACCGGCACATCTCGGGTTACCCCTCGTTTTCGACCACCAGCACCTCGGTGTTCTGGCGCCGGTCGGCGTAGTCCCCGGCAGGCGGCTTGACGTCCAGTTCGACCGTGCCTTCGACCTGATTCGGGCCGAGCGACGGGGAGATTTCAAGGCGGGCTCGACCGCTGGAACTGGTCCGGCCGGTTTCGATCGACGAAAGCCGAGCCGTGCCGCTCTTGGCGATGACCGTCGCGTTGGCGACCGGGTTGCCCTTCGAGTCGACCACGGTCACGAGCAGGTCCTTGTCTCCGGGTTCGATGACCCGGTCTGCCGGTCGGACGTCGACTTCGTCGACCCCCAGGGAGCCGAGGCCGGAGATGGTCGACATCATCACGCTGAGGCTGGCTACGCCCACGACCAGCGCGATGACGAGTCTGATGGGTAACCCTTCGATGGCGCGCTCGTCTCTGTGGAGGGTGTCGAGCATGGTCTGGGTTGGTTCCGTTTTGGGATTTAAAGTGTAGGACGGGGTATTTGGACTGTCAGCGACCGTACCGCGAGCGATTCGGACAAATTCACCGAGTACCCACGTCGTATCACGCCTAGACCGAAACGACCGTGTAGCACCGCCGAGACGCCATCACCCAGACAGATGACGGCGCGGTGGCTCACCAGAGACCGGCTCGAACCCCTCGCCCTCGTCGGAGCGGGGGGCTTTCTCGGGGCCGTCCTCCGGTGGGCCGTCGCCGAGGCCCTTCCCCAGTCCTTCCCCTGGGGCACCCTGGCCGCCAACGTCGCCGGCGCCTTCCTCCTCGGTCTCCTGCTCTACGAGGCCCACCTGGCCGACTTCCTCAGCGCCGAGTTCCGACTCGTCGTCGGCACCGGCTTCTGCTCGTCCTTTACGACCTATTCGACGTTCGCCGCCGAAGTCGCATCGCTTCCGCCGACAATCGCCGGTGCCTACGTCGTGCTGACCTACGCGCTCGGCTTCGCAGCCATCGGCGCGGCCGGCATCCTCGCGAGGTGGGTGGCGTGAATCCGGCGGTTCTGGTCGGCATCGGGGGCGTCGTCGGCGCCATCGCTCGGCACCTCGTCGGCGAGCGCGTCGACGGTCGGACCCGGGACACCCTCGCAGTGAACCTCCTCGGAAGCTTCGCCCTCGGACTTCTGCTGGCCGCTCCCGTGGACGAGTCGGCACTGCTCGTCCTCGGGACGGGCTTCTGTGGCGCCTTTACGACGTTCTCGTCGTTCGCGTTCGAGACCGTCCGCCTGGCCGAGACCGACCAGGTAGGGAAGGCCGTCTTCAACGCCACCGCTAATCTCGTCGGCGCGCTGCTGGCGGTCGGTCTCGGGACGGTCGTCGCGGGATTGGTCTGACCTCGGCCCCGACGACCGGTCGACCGCCGGGACTTTCACGGTCCCGGCGCTGTTGTCTCGGGTATGGACCCTGCCGAGTTGCGGGCCTCGATTCCGGCCCTCCAGGACTGTGCCTACCTGAATACGGGCGCCACCGGTCCGAGCCCCCGGCCCGTCGTCGAGGCGGCCACCGACTACGTCGAACGCCAGCGCCTCCGGGCCCCCTGTGGCGAGGGCGGCTACGAGGTGGCCGAGTCGGCCCGCGAATCGGCACGGGAGCGAGTCGCAGAATTCGTCGGCGCGATGCCATCCGAGATAGCGCTGACCCAAAATACCGTCGAGGGAATCAACCACGTCGCCACCGCCATAGACTGGGGGCCCGGCGACGTCGTCGTCCGGACGAACCTGGAACACCCGTCGGGGAACCTCCCGTTTCGCCACCTCGCGGAACGAAAGGGCGTCGAGGTCCGCGTCGTCGACTGCGAGAACGGCCGACTCGACCTGGACGCGCTCCGGGAGGCCGTCGCCGACGCCAGGCTGCTCTGTCTCAGTTCGCTCTCCTGGAACTACGGGACGAGACTCCGGGTGACCGAGGCGACGGAGATAGCTCACGACGCCGGCGCCCAGGTGCTCGTCGACGCCGTCCAGTCACCCGGCCAGGTGCCCGTCGACGTCGACGAGTGGGGGGCGGACTTCGTCGCCGCCTCGGGCCACAAGTGGCTGCTCGGGCTCTGGGGTGCGGGGTTCCTGTACGTCGACGAGGACGCCCTCGAGACGCTCGAACCGGCACGAATCGGCTACTTCTCGGTCACCGACGACGCCGAGAGCTGGCCACCGTGGTGTGCGGGCGCCGCCCGGTTCGAACTCGGGACGACGGCCATCGAGCCCTACGTCGCGCTGGAGACGGCAATCGACACTATCGAGTCGGTAGGGCTCGACGCGGTCCAGTCCCGGATCGAGCGCCTGACCGACCGGCTCAAGGACGGCCTGGACGACCGGCTGCTGAGCCCCCGGGAGTACGAGTCGGGTCTGGTAACCTTCGCCGCCGACCACCCGGAGGCGACGGTCGAGCGACTGGCTGCCGAGGGCGTACGGATCCGGGCGATACCCGAGCCCTTTGCCTGCCGGGCGTCGGTCCACGCGTTCAACGACGCCGAGGACGTCGACCGTCTGGTGGCGGCGCTATAACAGCTCCTTGAGCTCTTCGAGCCGGCTCATCAGGTCGTCGAGGCCGGCGTTGATGTCCTCGACCTGGTCTGCGATGTCCTCTGCGGGGACGGCACCCTCCGGCGTGGGTTCGACGAGGCCGTCGTTTTCCAGCATCCGCAACGAGTAGCGGACCTTGTGTTCCGGTAGCCCCGTCTCCTCGGCCAGCTTGACGATGCCGATCGGTGCGTGCTCGATGACGGCCCGCAGGATTTCGACGTCACGTTGCTCCTTCTCTACCTGATTTTCCAGTCGTTCGACCATGTAGGCCCCCTTGACCGTTCGTGTCCATCGCTTGGCGCCCCCCGCATGTAAAGTTGACCGCCCTACGCCGCCGTCGCCCCCCGGTGTCGCTGGTCTCCCGTCACTCGTCTCCGGCAGGTGACCGGCGGAGTTCGTCGATCCGGTCCCTGAGTGCGCCCATCTCCGATTCGAGTTCCTCGCGGCGGTCGATCAGGTCGCTCAGTTCGTCCGTGTTGACGGGGTGGTCGCCCGCCATCGCCGCCTCGAGGGCGTCGTTGGTCGCCTGGACGAGGTAGGTCGCAGACTGGAGCACCTCGGCGGGCGAGCCCCGCGACTCGTACAGCGCCAGGTCCCCCGAGTGGGCCGTGTAGGCCACCAGCGGCGTCTCCTCCTCGTCGTTGTAGGTGGTCGTTACGTCCAGCCCGGTCACGGGGTTGAGGCGCTCGTTGGCCACTTCCATCCGGACGATGCCGAACGGCTCCGCGAGGGAGGGATAGGTCTCGGCCAACTCGCGCAGCCGGTCTGCCGGCTCGACGCCGAGCTGTGACTCGACGTCGCCGAAGAAGTGTTTCGACCCGGTGAGCGCAAGGGCGACGGTGAAAAAGACGTGCCGGTCGGCCTCGGCGAAGGCCCGGATGCGCTCTCGAACCTCCGCGTGTTCGCCACGGACTGCCAGCTTCTCGAGTTCGGCCAGCAACGCCTCGACGCCCCGGTCGCGTTCGAGGTACGCCTCGACGAGTGCCCCCGGCACGTCCCCGCTGTCCACGTCGTCCATACCCTCCGGTGGCAGGCCGGACACTAAACCGTTTCTCGGACGCCGGCCTCGCCACCTGGCGCGTCGAGCCGGATGGTGACGACAGTCCCCCGGGGCTCGTTGTCGACGATGTTGAGATCGCCGCCCGATTCGGTGACGATCACCCGGACGAGCCAGAGACCGAGTCCCTGGGAGTGGCTTAGCGGCTTCTCCATCCCGCGTTCGAGGACGTCCCGTTCCATCTCCGGCAGGCCGGGGCCGTCGTCTGCCACGTCCAGGGCGACCCGGGTGCCCTCCTGGCGGATGGCGACCTGGATCGTCACCTCGTCGCGGTCGGCGTGTTCGACGGCGTTTTCAAGCAGCTCTTCGAGGGCGATTTCCAGCTTGGGATAGGCCACGACCTCGGCCGCCGCCGGCAGGTCCGTCTCGACGGTGACGCCGTCGCGTTCGTCCTCGAACGCACCGGTGGTGGCCTGGACCACCGAGACGAGGTCGATCGTGAGCAGGCCCGGCTGGCCGTCGTGGACCACGTCACGGAGGTGGCGGGACTTGTCCCCGAGTTCCAGGAGTTCGTCCGTCCGACGCTGTATCGCCACCGCGTGCTCGGTGCCGTCCCTGGCCAGGTCCTGTAACTGCTCCGTCCGGAGGGCGATGACGTTACAGACGTTTCGCAAATTGTGGCGCAGGACGCGGTGGAGGACGCTCGACTGCTGGAGCGTCCGTTCGAGCCGGTCGTTGGTCGCCTCGAGCTGGCGGCGGCTGTGGGCGACGAGTCCGTAGATCAACAGCCCGGTCGTGCCGACGTACAGCCAGCCCTTGGCCGTCTGCAACTGCGTCTGGACCGCCGACGAGACGGGGAGGGCGGCGACGAGTTGGTCCGTAAACAGGATCCACGCGCCGCCGACCAGCACGTAGATGAGCGTGATACGGAACGGCGTCAGCCCTCGGCTCCGGTCCGGGGACCCGATTGCCATGTGCTACCAAGGATCCCGACGCAGATAAGAGTCAGTGAAACGAACTGAAGTGGTAGCAAACCGCATACTTTCTGGACCGGGCGGGGTGGGGAAGGAACGACTGGGAAACTCACTCGAGGTCCGCGAGTCGGTCGAGTGCGGCCTGTTTCGTCTCCCGTTCGAGTTCCGCTCCGTCCAGCATCGACCGCATGAACTCGACCGACCGGTCGTACCGTTCTCTGTCGACCGGCTGGGGCGTCCCGTCCTTGCCGCCGTGGGCGTAGGCGTACTTCGCCGGGTCCTCGCGGGAACTCTCGGCGTCGTAGACGAGTTCGGCGATCAGCGCCAGGGCTCGAAGCGAGCCAGGCCCGATGCCGTCGAGTTCGACCAGTTCTTCGTACTCTTCGGGCTGGTACTCGTAGGCCCGCTGGAGCTGGTCGAGCGCTCGCTCCGAGAGGTCACTCCGGCGGAGTTCGTGGTGGTCCGGCATCCGCAGGTCGGCGTCCCCGGCCAGTGAACTGAGACCGGACACCCCCTCGTTCCCCTCACGAGTGCCACCACCGAACTCCGAGAGCGACCGCTGGCCCGACAGTTCCCGCTTGAGGTGGGCGGGGTCGTCCTGGACGAGGTCAACCGAAATGGCCCGCGTCTCCGCCGACTCGCTGGCAGTGAGGTCCAGCGGATCGGGTTCCGTGTCCTGGGCACAGATGGCGGCCTGTGGCTCCTCGACGAAGCTGTCGACGCCGTCGGACAGCCAGTGGTACCGGCGGGCGAGCTCCTCGCCCATCCCCTGCTGGACGACGCACCATTCGCCCGATTCCGCGATGGCCATCGTGTGGTGGTACAGGGTGTAGCCGTCCTGCACGCAGCCGTTGTCGACGGCAGCGCTCATCCGGCTGGTGTGCTGGAGTCGGTCGCGGGTACCGCCAGACAGGTCCAGCGGCGTCTCGGCGATTTCGTCGGGCGTCTTTCGCGACGTTCCGCCCTTGCCGCCGACGACGGTCACGCCGAGCTCCCGTGCGTCGATGGCCTCCTTGAGTGCCCCCATCGTCGTCGTGGTGACGCCCGAGGAGTGCCAGTCGAATCCCAGCACGCAGCCCAGCGCCTGGAACCAGTACGGGTCGGAGAGACGGACCAGCAGCTCCTCCTGGCCGTACTCCTCGACGACCATCTCGCTGATGGCACCCCCGAGCTCGACCATCCGGTCGAACAGCCACCGGGGTGCGGACCCGGAGTGAAGGGGCATGTCGGCGCTGGTGCGTCTGGCCATCGGCACCGACCGTTGGGGTTCCCGGAAGTTGAGTAGCTGCCACGCAGTGAAAGTAGAGGCCCGATAATTATTCCCGGCGCGACCGTACCGTTCCCGATGCCCCCTGACACCGCGACAGTCACCGAGCGCCTCACCTGGCTCGGGATCCGGCGCCGAGCGTTGCCGCTGGTCAGGGCCGGCGTCGTCATCGGTGCCGGCCTCGGCGTCCTCCTGGACGTCGTTTTCCTCCACCTGGTCTTCGAGACGCACCACCTGTTTTCCAGTCACCCTAACACCGCGCTGGCGACCGACGAACGCTTCAACGCGGTCGGTGACGGCGGCCTGGCGGCCCTCGGACTGGTGCTCGTCACCGGCGGCGTCACCTTTCTCTGGCAGGCCTGGCGGACCCCGGGCGTGCCGGCCTCACGCCGGGCGTTCCTCGGTAGCGTCCTCGGCGGCCTCGGACTGTACGCACTCGTCGAGGGGTTCGTGATGCACCACGTTCTCGGCCTGCACCACGTCTGGCCGGCCGGGCCCGGCAGCCCCATCGTCTGGGACCTCGCCTACCTCGCCGTCGGCGCCTGGCTCCTCCTGACCGGCGTGCTCGTCGTCCGGGCCGACGGGGCCGTCGTCTCCGACGCCAACCGGGCACGACGGACCTACTGAGACCGCCTGACGGCGTGGGATCGATGCGGGTTGACTACGGATACTCGGTCCCAGACGCCTCCTTATACTCCCCGGTCGCATTGGAGCGTCCATGAGTATCTTCGCGGAATTTCAGGTGCCGGCGGACGAACTGGCACTCCATCGAACGTTCCAGTCCCAGCCGGACCTGGTCGTCGAAGTCGAGCGCGTCGTCGCCAACGACGGCTGGGTGACGCCGTACTTCTGGATTACCGACTGTGCGGTCGGGGACTTCCTGGCCGCGGCCGAGCAGGACCCGTCGATCGAAAACACGGAAAAGGTAGACACGTACGACGAGGCTACCCTGTTTCGCGCCGAGTGGACCCGGGACGTCGAGTCGATATTCTACGCGTACACCCAGACCGGCGCAGTCATCCTGGAGGCGACGGGGTCGGCAGACAGCTGGGACCTCCAGATGCGGTTCGACGACCGGGACGGGCTCCGGGCGTTCCAGTCCTACTGCGCCGAGCACGACCTTTCCTACGACCTCGTCCGCCTCCACGAACTGACGGAGGCGAAGACCGGTAGCCAGTACGGCCTGACCGAGAAACAGCAGACGGCGCTGCTCGAGGCTCGGGAGGCGGGCTACTACGAGACGCCCCGCGAGGCCACTCTCGCCGAAGTCGCCGAGGAGCTAGACATCAGCCAGCAGGCCCTCTCTCACCGCCTCCGCCGGGGCCACGGGGCGCTGATCGAACACACCCTGACGGTCAGCGACGGAGCGGCCCAGGCGCCCGAACCCCGATAAAGGTTTGAGTATACAATCCGGCTGCTTCTGCGGGTCGGGCTACTCGGACGTACTGTGATGACCCCGACTCCGAAGGACCTGGCAGCGCTCGCTGACTCCGACAACCGAGCGGTTCTCGGTACGCTCGGCGAGGCCGACGAGCCACTGTCTGAGGACGCTCTCGCGACGCGAATCCTCGACCGTCGAGCCGATGAAACCGACCGTCGAGCCGATGAAACCGACCGTCGAGGCGATGACTCGACGACCCAGACCGACGCGGACCGGGAGGAACTGTGTCTGGAACTCCACCACCGATTGCTCCCGCGACTCGTCGACGCCGGGCTGGTGTGCCGGACCGACGAGGGAGTCACGCTGGGCGACCACCCGGCTCTGTCCGATCCCCGGGTCGACTCGGTCGTCGCCCGTGCCGACCGGTCGCTCTCGGACGACCAGTTCGACCTCGTCGGCCGCCCCCGGCGGTGTACGATTCTGTCGGTCCTCGCCACTCGCGACGGTCCGGTGTCCGTCGAAACCCTGGCGCGGGACCTGCATGCTCGCCGGAACGGCCACGACCGGCCGGACGACGGCGAGACCGACCCGATAATAGATCGGCTGCGCGCGTCGCTCCATCACGCAGACCTCCCTGCCCTGGAGGCGGCTGGATTCGTCGCCTACGACGCCGAGTCCAATCGCGTGGAACCGGGAACGGATTCGGGGTTCGACCGGCTCGAGGACCGGGCCGGCGCTGCGGCCCGACACCTCGTCGAATCACCCTGACCTTCGTCGACTCACCCTAACCTTCGTCGACTCACGCTAGTCCTCGTCGTCGGGCGCCCGGGGCCAGGTGACCCCTTCGAGGAACGGAACCCCGATGCGCTGGGCGGACCGGGAGATCATGTGGGCGCCGGTCGGCACCGTCAGGAACAGGAAGACGATGCCGACGAGCGACGGCAGGCCGTAGCCGCCGGGACCGAAGGCGACGAAACTGGCCAGGAAGATGGCCGCCGTTCCGAGCGTCGTCGGCTTGCTCGTGGCGTGCATCCGGTTGTAGACGTTGGGGAACCGCAGCAAGCCGATGGTCCCGACCGTCAGGAAGAAACAGCCGACGGCGACCAGGCCGACGACGACCCAGGCCGCAATTTCGGCACTCATCGACGGTCGCCTCCCGTCGGTTGCGTTCTTCCCCTCGGATGTTGCTGCTCCATACTCACTCCCTCCGTTCGATGATGTCGCCCTCGGTCACGAACTTCGCCACCGTGATCGTCGAGAGGAAGCCGATGATCGCCAGGACGAGACTGACGTCGACGAACAGGCCTCGACCGGTCTTCAGCGCGAAGAGGACGGCGATGGCGACGACGTTCGTGGCGATGGCGTCGAGCGCCACGACCCTGTCTGGCACTGTCGGCCCTTGATGACGCGGTAGCCACAGAGCACGCAGAGCGCCCCGACCAGGACCAGGCCGGCGTCGGCGGCGGTCGTCACGAGCGTCGACTCAGCGGCCATCGGACGCACCTCCCGTCTCGTCCCCGTCGTCGACGTCATCTCCCGCCGTCTCGTCCTCGTCGGGGTGGAACGCGTCGCGGTCGGCCCCCGGCGGGACGGCCGTCGCCGCCTTCACCGGCATCGCGTCTTCCGGCGGGTGGACGGTAATCGGCGGGTGGGGGTCGTCGGGCGAGGCAGGCTCGTCGAAGGTCTGGAGGACGTAGTCTTCCCACACCCGGATCGGCTCGACGACCGCTTCCGGATTTCGGCCGTCGATGATGTGGACGAACAGGGCGTTCTCCTCCGGGTCGTGGTCCAGCGTGATCGTTCCGGGGGTCAGCGTGATGGCGTTGGCGATGGTGGTCACGCCGAGGTCGGTCTCGACGCGTAGCGGGACGAGGATGACCTGCGGCTCGATGGGCTGGCTCGGCGCGAGCACCCGGTAGGCAACGTCGACGTTCGCCACCACGACGTCCTTCGAGAAGACGACGAAGAACTTCACGGCGGCAGGCCAGCCCCGGAGCACCCGGGGCAGGTCGATCTCGGGGGTGTAGAGCCGGCGGAAGAGGTAGGCGACCGGGAGGCCAACCGCGAGGCCACCGAGCAGGCTGCCGAGCACCGGCTCGGTCGCCAGTTCCGGGCCCCGGACGAACACCCAGATGACGGCGAAGACACCCCCAAAGACCGGCCAGGTCCGGGTCACGGCTGCTCACCTCCCGGGAGGACCGCCCTGACGTACGCCTCGGAGTTCGTGGCGGCCTCGGCCCCATTCTGAGCGAAGGTGGCGACAGGCTCGAAGCCCACGCCGAGGACGACGATGGCGGCCGCCATCGCCACTAGGAGAGCGACCTGGCCGGGGTCGACCGCCTCGCGCTGGACGGCTTCCGTCTGGGCGCCCCAGAAGCAGGCCGTCCACAGCCGGGTGACGTAGACGATGGTGAGGACCGAGCCGGCGAGGAGGACACCCAGCACCGCGACGCCGACTGCCGGCGGCACCGTGCCGTTCACCCGGACGGCGGCGTCGAACAGGAGAAACTTCCCGAAGAAGCCGGTCAGCGGCGGAACGCCGACGAGCGTGAGACCGCCGACGAAGACGGCAGCCCCGAGCGCTGGGGACGTGCCGGCCAGCCCACCGACCAACTCGAACCGGTTCGTTCCGGTCACGTCCCTGACGGTCGCCGCCGCGAGGAAGAGCAGCGACTTGGCCAGGGCGTGGTGCAGGGCGTAGACCAGCGCCGCCGTCAGGGCGAGGAGCCGGAGGTCCCCCGTGGCGAGGGCGGCGATGGCGATAGCGACGGCGATGAAGCCCACCTGGCCGATGCTGGAGTAGGCGAGCACCACCTCGATGGACGACCGGGCGACGGCCCCGACCGCCCCGACGCCGATGCTGGCGACGCCCATCGCCAGCAGGACCGCCCCGAGGAGGACGAGCGGGGAGTCGCCAGGGATGCCGGACAGCCCCTGGAAAGTCGTCCCTCCCAGGACCGTGAACCACAGCCTGACGATGGCGTAGAGGCCGACTTTCTTGGTGACGCCGGCGAGCATCGCCACGGCGGGTAGCGGCGCTGCCCGGTAGGCGTCTGGCACCCAGAACTGGAACGGCACGAGCCCGCTCTTCAGCGAGAAGGCGACGAACAGCAGGCCAATCAGTCCGAGGACGGGTGCCACGTCGACGCCGTACGCCGCCGGGTCGCCCAGACGGCGGGCCAGGTCGGCCATGTTGAGCGTCCCGGTGGTGGCGTAGATTCCCCCGACGCCCAGCAGGAAGCTGACCGTCCCGACGACGTTCAGGACGAGGTACCTGACTGCGGCGGCGGTGTGCTGGGCGCCGCCGTAGAACGCGACGAACACGTAGCTTGCCATCAGCATCACCTCGAACCAGACGAAGAGATTGAAGAGGTCGCCGGCGAGGAATGCTCCCGCGACGCCGACGAGCATGCTGTGGAACAGCGGGTGGTAGAACACCCGCTGGTTCTCGCGGTCGACGAACCGGACGGCGAAGGCCACGGCAGCCACAGCGACGCCGGCCGCGACGCAGAGCATGAACGCCGAGAGGGCGTCGACGACCAGCGTGATGCCGAAGGGGGCTCGCACGTCACCGACCTGGTAGGCAACGATTCCCGGGGCCTCCGGAGCCAGGACGGCCCGCCAGGCAAGCAGGGCGACCGCCCCGGCGAAGGCGAGTGCGCCGGCGACGCTGGCAGCCCGCTGGACGGCCGGCCAGCGACTCAATGCCAGGGTGAGGACGACGCTCCCGAGGGCAGCGACCAGCGGCGCGACGACGATCTCTCCGCTCATCACTGCCACCTGTAGACGTCCATGGTGTCGTTTTCCTGGTAGGCGCGGTAGGTCAGTGCGACCGCGAAGGCGGTGGTGCCGAAGCTGATGACGATCGCCGTCAGGACGAGCGCCTGGACCACCGGGTCGGCCGTGACGGGAACCGGCGCGTCGGCGCCGTGGGTCGCCAGCACCGGAACCGAATCGTGGTCCGCGACGGCGATGCCACCCATCGAGACCAGGTAGACGTTGGCAGCCTGGCTGACGACGGCGACGCCCCAGACCACCCTGACGAGGTCCCGGCGCAACAGGAGGAATGTGCCGAGGGCGAACAGGCCGCCGACGACCGTCGCGACGACGAGGCTCACGCCGATCCACCTCCCTCCGCACCGACCACCGACAGGATAGTTAGCAGGCCACCGACCACGACGAGGTAGACCCCGAGGTCGAACACCATCGCGCTGGCCAGTTCGATTTCGTGGTAGATCGGGACGCCCTCGACGTAGACGAACGTCTGACTCAGCAGGGCGCCTTCGAGGACGATGCCGAGGAGCGCGCTGAACACGGCGATGGCCAGGCCGAGGACGAACATTCGCTGGTAGGCCGTCACCGACCGGTGCTCGAAGATGCCGGTACCGGGTTCGACCTCCCTGCCGAGAACGCCCACTTCGAGGTAATCCAGGCCGAACGCGACGTAGACGAGGACGAGACCGGCGACGGTGAGGACGCCGCCGATGAAGCCGCCGCCGGGGAGGTTGTGGCCCTGGATGAACAGGGCGAGGGCCAGCACCAGGACGATGGGGACGACGACCCTGACCGTGGTCCGGGTGATGGTCGTCGTCACCGGGTCTCACCTCGCGTCCGCATCGTCACCAGGACGAGGATCGAAATCGCCGCGAGCGAGACGACGAGGATCTCGCCCAGCGTGTCCAGGGCGCGAAAGTCGGTGAGGATGACGTTGACGACGTTGGTGCCGCCGCCCTGCGGGACGGCCTTCTCGACGTAAAACCGGGCCAGCGCCGGCAGGTCGGCGGCGTCGGCTGGCATGGTCACGACGACGGTGGCGAAGGCGGCGGCCCCGACCACCAGCGAGAGGGCGGCGTCCCGGACCGCGACGTCGGGTTCGAGGTCGGCGTAGAACGCCGGAAGCTGTTCGAGCACCAGCAAGAAGAGCAGGAGGACGAGCGTCTCGACGACGAGCTGGGTCAGCGCCAGGTCCGGGGCGCTGGCGAGGATGTAGAAGATGGCGACCATGAATCCAAGGATCGAGAGGCTGAGAACGCCGGCGACGTGGGACGGCGCGACGACGACGGCGACCACGGCGACGACGGCCACCGCGAGGACCAGCACCATCGCCGGTGGCACTACCGTCCCGAGTTCGCCTCCGGCACCCGTCGCGGCGTAGCTTCCCAGGACGACGGCGCTGGCTGCGGCGACCGCCCAGGCGACGTAGGTTCGCAGCAGGCCGTTGTGGACGGCTGGCCCGATCCAGGTACTCACCCTGTCGAGCCCGGCGAGCAGGCCCTCGTACCAGGCGGTCGGGCTGGCCACCGGGTGTTCGGCCACCTGGCCGACGGCGGCGCCGACCCGGTCCTGGTAGGGGTAGACGGCAAGTCCGCCGAGGATGGCGACTGCCGACATCGCGACCGGACCGGAGAGGTGCGTCGGCAGGCCGGCGTGGACCTCGGCGGGTCCGACGGCCGTGGCGTCGACGGCCGACTGGACGACCGATTCGACGGCGAGGGAAGGCGCGACGCTCGTCACGACGACGGCCAAGCCCAGGACGGCCGGCGGGATCAGCAACACGATGGGAGGGGGGTGGACCGGCGGGAGGTCCGCCGGCCGGTCGCCCCAGAACATGGCGAGGAATCGGAGCGAGTAGACGACCGTGAAGACGCTCGCCAGGGTGGCGGTGGCGGGATACAGCCAGGCGAAGCCCCCGTGGTGGACGGCGGCCTCCCACGTCGCCTCGAAGAAGATCTCCTTCGAGTAGAACCCGTTGAACGGCGGGATTCCGGCCATGGCGAGGCCGGTGACGCCGGCGATGGCAGCGGTCCCGGGCATCGCCCGCCAGAGGCCGCCCAGGTCCGGTAGGTGGCGGGTGCCGGCCTCGTGGGCGACGATGCCGGCGACGAGGAACAGGGCGGCCTTGAACAGGGCGTGATTGAACAGGTGGTACGCGCCGGCCTCGGCGCCGTACTTCGAGGCGAGGCCGAAGGCGGCGACCATCAGCCCGAGGTGGCTGGCCGTCGAGTAGGCCAGCAGGCGCTTGCTGTCGGTGGCGCGAACCGCCAGCAGCGCGCCGACGAGCATCGTCGTCAGTCCCACCGTCGCGACCATGGCCGTCCACTCGCTTCCGACGAACAGCGGGCGAATCCGGCCGAGGAAGTACACGCCGACCTTGACCATCGTGGCGGAATGGAGAAAAGCAGACACCGGCGTCGGGGCGACCATGGCGTTGGGCAGCCAGAAGTGCAGCGGCACCTGGGCCGACTTGGCGCCGGCGGCGACGAGAAAGAGCCCGAGGACCGGGAGAAAGAGGCCGGCGTCACGCAGTTCCGCCGCGACGACGCCACGTTCGGCCAGCAGCGTGGTGAGGTCGAACGTCGTCCCGCCGAGAGCCGGCCCCGCCGCGGCGGCGAGGACGAGGATGCCGACGAGGAGGAACAGGCCGCCGCCCACGGTGACGAGCATCGCCATCCGCGCCGACCGTCGGGACGACGCGTCCTCGCTGTGGTGACCGATCAACAGGAACGAGGTGACGCTGGTCAGTTCCCAGAACAGGAAGACCAGCAGGAGGTTGGCGGCCAGCGCGACGCCGAGGATCGACCCCATGAACGCCAGCAGCGTCGCGTAGTACCGTCCGAGGTTGGCGTCACCCCGCATGTACCGGGCCGAGTAGGTGAAGACGAGGACGCCGATGCCGGAGGCCAGCAGGGCAAAGAGTAGCGCCCAGCCGTCGACGTAGAACCGGGCGGCGATGTCGAGGCTGGGGACCCACGGCACCGAGACGGCCCCTTCGGTCCCGACGAGCGAGACCAGCAGGCCGAAACAGACGAGAGCCACCATAGCGCCGGCGTAGCCCGTCCGGTCGCCGAGCGCTCTGTGGGCCAGCGGGGCCAGTGCGGCCCCGCCGAACGGGAGGGCCACGGCTGCAGCCACGACCGTAAACTCCGGAGACATTCGAACGTTTGAGAGTCCGTGAGCGCAGACTTAGGTCTTGTTCACGCTGACGTCATCGGAGCAAACGAGGCGCCGTCCACCGCCGGCCTCGAGTGTCCGTGGAACCGTCGGCGGCGTTGCCGGCACACGCGAGACGCTCCGAAAAAATCGGAAAAATTCCCACGAAGGAATCTGAAATACAAGAAATATTACAAAAATATATTTTTGATAGATAACCCTGTGAGAATCCGTCACAACCCTCCACAAACACTTTGCCCCCACCCTCGAAATCACCTGGATATGCCAGGTCCCACGTTCCAGTCCGGCGAGCGAGTGTCCCTCCACACGGTCGAGGAAGAGGACCTCGACGTGGTCGCCCGAGGGTGGAGCGACCCCGACGTACGGATACCGAGTGGAATCGACAAGCCGATGAACAGCGACGGGCTCGAGGAGTTCTTCGAGGAGACCATCTCGGACGACGAGGCTGGGGTCAACCTGCTTGCCTGCGTCGGTGAGGAAGTCGTCGGCTCGGTCAACTTCATAGAGGTCGACCACGGCGCTGGCCTCGCCGACCTCGGCTACTGGATCCTGCCCGAACACCAGGGCGAGGGCTACGGCAGCGACGGCGTCTCGCTCATCCTGGAGTACGGGTTCGACGAACTCCGGCTCAACCGCGTCCAGGCGGAAACCTTCGAGACGAACGACGCCTCTCGCGGTCTGCTGGAATCGCTCGGCTTCAGCCAGGAAGGCCGATTCCGCGAGGCGGCGTTCGTCGACGGCGAGTACGTCGACGTCCTGCGATACGGCCTGCTGGCCGACGAGTGGAGGGCCGACTGATGCCGGCGCCGGCGTTCATCCGCGGCGAGAACGTCAGCCTCCACGCCTGGGAGAAGGAAGACGCCGAATTCTTCCAGAAGCACCGCAACCGTCGCGAAGTCCGCCGTCCGCTGACGGACGTCTCTCCCAGGAACCGGGAACAGGTGGAAAACCAGTTCGAGGAGCGCCTCTACGACGAGGACGACGAGGGCCTCGCCTTCCTGGTCTGTACCGGTCCGGAGGAGGCGATGCGTACCGGCGACGGGGACGAACTGACCCGCGTCGGCGAGGTGGCTATTCCCTGGGTGAACCAGCCCCATTCGTCGGGAATGTTGATGTACTGGTGTGCCCCCGACCAGCAGGGCCACGGCTACATCACCGAGGCGACGTCGCTGCTGCTAGACCACGCCTTCGGCCACCGCCGCCTCCACAAGGTCTGGGCGATGGTCATCGAACCGAACGTTCCCTCCCAGACGGTACTCGAGAAACTCGGGTTCGAACTCGAGGGAACGTACCGGAAGGAGACGTTCCACGACGGCGAGTACGTCGACAGTCGCCGCTACGGCATCCTGGCCGACGAGTGGCTGGCCGAGGGCTGACCGAACCGGGCGAATAGACCCTCCCAACCTCTGGGCGAGCCCGGTCCGCCGGACTCATTCCTTCCTACGTGTGTAGTTTCGTACACCGATGGTCAGATTTGTGGGACAAACGGCGCATGTATCCGTATGTGACATGACAACGAAGTCCCGATGGCTTGATTAGCAGGGGGCTAAAATGCCGAAAAAGTCCCTCCATGCCCGACGCCTCCCGCACCGTCCTGAAATACTACCTGTACCGAGCGACGTCAGGTCCCGGCTTCACGTATCCCATCTACACGCTGTTCCTCCTACACAACGGTCTCAGCTACACGGCTATCGGCATCATCGCCACCGTCCAGTCGATCATCGTCGTCGGCGGCGAGGTGCCGACCGGCTACGTCGGTGACCGCATCGGCCGGCGCAACAGCCTGTTCGTCGCTGCCGTGCTGTTCCTCGTATCCAACGCCGGCTACCTCGTCGCGACGGACATCTGGGGCTTCCTGTTCGTGTTCGGGACGCTCTCTACCGGCCACACCTTCGTCTCCGGCAGCGGCAGCGCCTGGCTGTTCGACACGCTGAAAGAACACGACATGGAAGACGAGTTCACCCGGATTCGCGGCCGGGCCGGCGCCATCCACAGCGGCGTGATGGCGCTGACGATGATCGTCGGTAGCCTGCTGTACGTCGTCGAGAAGATTTTCCCGTTCTGGGTTGCCGTTGGCTGGAGCTTCCTCAATATCGCTCTCGTCGCCTCGCTCCCGAAGAACGCCGCCTACGCCGACGACCGCGAGAGTGACGTCGACGACGAGGATGACTTTACCATCCTCGACGCCCTGCCCACCATCCGGGAACGGCTCACCTCCCGCGAACTCCGGTGGTTCGTCGTCTACATGTCCCTGTTTTCCGGGGCGATCATGACCGCCGACATGTACCTCCAGCCGATCGTCCAGGACGCCCTGGCCCAGTCCTACGGCGACGTCCTGACTGCCT
>CAZGAX010000014.1:0-43701 GCA_964523745.1 uncultured Halobacteriales archaeon
CGCGTCGCCGGTTGTACCCGCTCTACCTGACTCGCTTTGCCGCCAGTCTCGGCTACGTCACCCTGCTCACGCTCCTGTCGAACTACATCGAACAGCTCGGGGCGACCGGCATCGTCGCGGGGTTGTTCGTGACTGCCCTGGGGATCGGCCGGACGCTGGCGATCGTCCCCGTCGCCTGGGCAGGCGACCGCTTCGACAAGCGACTCGTGTTGCTCGCCGCGCTCGCCGTCAGCGGGGTCGCCTACGGGCTGTTTCCGTTCGTCGACACGCCGGCCGGGTTCGTTCTCGCCCGAACCCTCCAGGGACTCGGACTGGTCGGCACCGGCATGGTGAGCCTGGCGCTGGTCGGGGACCTCGCCGGGGACGGCGACCGGGCCCGCCAGATCGGGAAGTACAACTCCTGGCGGATGGCCGCGGGCATCCTCGGCAGCCTGGGTGCCGGGACGCTCTTCCAGTTCGTCGGGTTCGACCCGATCTTCGTCGCGCTGGTCGCACTCGTCGGTCTCGCGCTGGTTGGCGTCTGGCTCTTCGTGCCTCCGGACACGTCGCGAGTACAGGGGTTTCCGTTCACCGACCTCGCGCTCAACGACCGCATCCTGACGATGACGAGTTTCCGGGCCCAGTACGCCGTGTCGGTGACGCTCGTCCGCAACTGGGTGCCGATCTTTGCCGGGTTGACGGCCGCCCGTGGCGGCCTCGCGCTCGGCGGGTTCGCCGTCGGCGCGGTCGTCGCCGCAGAGAAGTTCACGAACATGCTCTGCCAGCCGGTTACCGGCCGGATATCCGATAGCTACGGGCGCGGCCTGTTCGTGGCGGCGGGCGGCGCGGCCTACGGCGTCGTCGCCCTGGCCGTCCCCCTCGCCCCGGCGGTCGCCGACGCCGCCTTCCGTTCGGTGTCGCTCCCGCTCCTCGGGACGGTACCACCCGTCTTCTTCGTTCTCGTGGCGATAAACGGCCTCCTCGGCGTCGCCGACAGCGTCCGCGAACCGGCGAGTATGGCGCTGTTCGCGGACGAGGGCAAGGACAGCGGCATCGCGAGCAGCTTCGGCATCCGTGGGCTGGTCTGGCGCCCCGGTGCGCTCCTGGCGCCGCTGCTCGGCGGCTACCTGATGGACGGCGTCGGCATCGCGTGGGTGTTCGTCGTCGCCGGCGGCGTCGCACTGACCGGCGTGCTCACGTTCCTCGGGATCGTGTCGGCCCGCCACGGCGTGGGAGCGATCGCACGCTGGTAGCGGCGCCGGTCGCCCGATACCGGTCGGAGGAAACCGAGTTCTCGTGACCCCGTCGCGACCTCGACAGTGGCCGACGTGATCGCCGTCTGGGCCGACAGACGGACGTCTGGATCGTTTCGAGGCGTTCACACCGGAATCTCGCCACAATCTATTTACCGTCGTTGCGGGAACACGTGCACGTACCTCGGGCTCCAGCCCGGCCTTTCTTCCCCGAGAGCCGCGGGCCGTACGCGATGGCAGCGACTCGATCCGTGCCGTGCTGGCGTCCCCGCCAGAGAGGCGTTCGTCCGTCCCCGGCGGGCTGTACACGTACTTACACACATGAACGAACTCGACATCCCCTGTTCGGACTGTGGCACCGCTCTCGTCGAACGAACGGCAGATCCTCACGCGTTACCCGTCTCGACCGCCTGGACCGGCCGGGTCACGCTCGCGGTTTGTCCCTCCTGCGGGGCCCGGTACTATCCGAAGCAGGCACTCGCGCGACTCACTGGCAGCCAGGACTTCCGTCCGCGTGGCGATAGCTGACAGCCATGGACGGAACTGCAGACGGCTCCGCCGACGGGGAGGGGCTACGGGACCTCGTGGTTCCGGACCGCCTCGGTGACGGGACGACCGTCCTCGTCGCGTACCCGGGCAACCTGGCGGCGAGTAGCGTCTGTCTTCGCCTGCTCTGTCGGGTGGCCGACGCCGACGACACCGCGCTCGTGGTCACGACTACTGCGAGTGCCAACCGGACGCTGCAGACGGTCGCCCACCACTTCGAGGCGGACGAGACGCCCGCCTTCGGCGTCGTCGACACCGTCTCCGAACAGCAGTCGATCTCGGCGGTGTACGACGAGACGCCGGTCGTGTTCACACCCGCCAACGCCGACCTCGAACGGCTCGTCCTGGCGCTGGCAGAACTATCCGGAGCCGACCCACCTGCCCGGAGCGCTCGCCACCTCGTGGTGCGGTCGCTGACGCCTCTCGTGGAAGCGACGTCGGTGAGCCACGTCAGTTCGGTCCTGGAGCGTGTTATCGGGCTTCGTTCGGATGACGGCCTCTGTCTCCTGGGTCTGGACTACGCCGCTCACGACGAGGCGACGATCGCGGAACTCGCCCGCCACGTCGAGGGACTCCTCTGGGTGTCCGGAACCGGCGTCGACGGTCTCGACCTCACGTTTCGCCCGGCTCGCGCTCACCTCGGTGGAAGGTGAGCGAGGTGCATCCCGCCAACGTCGATCTGCCAACCGGCCGGTCGATTCGCCCGACGACTCGCTCGGGGAGGCGTTCGTCGGTGGGTCCAGACGTCACTGCGCGACTTCCAGTTCAGTCGATGCTGACGGTCTGCTCGACCGATTGGTCGACTGATGCGGTGACTCGACTCCGAGCTGGGGATGGGACGACGTCTCACTACACCTGCTTCAGCACGCACTGACACGCCGGACACTTCCGCTCCTGACCGTCCACTTCGAACTCGGCGGCGGTTCCCGTCCAGCCACAGTCCGGACACTGCGAGATGTCGTGTGACATCCACTGGTCCTGTGGGCGCCAGCCTCACGTAGCTTGTCCTCCGACGGGTCGAAAGCCTGGCCCACGACGAGTCGTTGTGGAACTGACTCCGGGTACGAACCGCTCCCGGCCCTCGCTATCGCTGGCGGAGTCGATTGTCGGCTCTGGCTCCCCGTAGACCGTGACCATTGTCGCCGCGAGACACAGCGGGAGGTGGATTTGAACCGGAGGAAGTCGGTCGCCTCACTCCGTTCAGCGTTGCGACTTCCAGGGCTCAAATCCACTCCGTGCTATTTTCGACGCTCGGGCGACTCGTCGCTTCGCTCCTCGTCGAAGTTCGCGTCGAAAAATAGCGGGAGGTGGATTTGAACCACCGGTCTCCAGGTCATGAGCCTGGCGGAATCACCGGGCTATCCCATCCCGCTACGCGTGGCAGAGAGTCAACCGGGTTCGAAAGCGGGGACCGACGAACCCGTCAGGCCTCGTCCCCGGTCCCGTTCGCGTTCTTTATCTCGCTGAGTTTCCCGAGGAGTTCGTCGGTGGACGCTTCCGTATCGAACTCGACGGTGCCGTCGAACTCGTTCTCGTGGACGTTGACGCCGTCGTCGCCGGAGGCATCGACGTTCTGGTCCTGCTGCTCGGATTCGTCGTAGCTTCCAAAACCCATGTCTCGTTTACAATGACGGCGGTAGATAAATACCTCGCTTCCGTATTTGATGGTGCGATCCTATATTATTGGAAAACCGTGCCGTGACGTCCGTTACAGGATACAAATGATAGATTTGGCACCAGCACCGCTGAGACTGGGCCTGGCTTACCGGTTCGAGAATACCCGGGTCAGGGACGAGTACAGAGTGGAGAGCCACGTCGCGGCGCAACTCACCGACCGCTACTCGCGGCGGTCGACCGGTCGTCGCCGATGCGAGTCCGCCAACGTCTGGCCTTCTGAGGGCACCTGAATCCCACGAAACGAGTCGAGGTACCACTCCCTAAGTAGGTCGCGACCCAACCTTCACCCATGGCGTCAAACGACGAAGTCATTCAGCTCCTGCGCAAGGCGTACGGCGACGAGATAGAGACCGTGATGAACTACCTGACGAACTCCATCGTGTTGGACGGCGTCAGCGCCGAGGAGGTCAAAGAGAGCCTGCAGGCCGACATCCAGGAGGAACTGAACCACGCGGAGATGCTGGGCCAGCGCCTCAAGCAACTCGACGCCCGGCCGCCGGCATCCGGGGAGTTCGAGGCCCGCCAGGAGTCGCTCCAGCCGCCCGAAGACACCACCAACGTGCTGTCGGTCATCGACGGGGTAATCGACGCCGAGGAGGACGCCATCCAGACGTACCGGTCGCTGATCACGGCCGCCCGGGAGGCCGACGACCCGGTCACCGAGGACATCGCCGTCACTATCCTGGGCGACGAGGAAGCTCACCGGACGGAGTTCCGCGGCTTCCGCAAGGAGTACGCCGAGGACTGACCGGTCGGCCGGTCTGATTCGTTACTCTCCGGAGCCAGGCAGTGATTCAGCGAGGAGGAGGTAGCCGACCACCAGAGGCACGAGTTCGACAGTGTACGGACAGTGGTAGACACATCCGTCGGCGGCGTGTGTCACACCGACCGCCGGCCCGAGTATCGTCCACTCGGCGAACGCGTGGAGTCGTTGGGGACCCCGACAAAGTATTCCCGTACAGCCGAGCGGTACCGAGACTGCGGCGACTCCGAGGCACGCTGCAGCGCCGAGTAGGTGCAGCCGCCGGTTAGCCCGGCCGAGTACAGTCACCGCTGTCACCACCCCACCAACCACGAGCCCAGCGTACGTCACCGGAACTGGAATCGGTTCGAGCCGGATACTGTACCCCGGAACGACGGTGACGTACACCGCGCCGGCGAGCAGCATCGTCAGCGCAGCCCAGACCGTCAACACCTGCCGCGACCGGTACCGGCGAAGGCGCGACCTGATGGCAGCCAGTAGGGTCTGGTGGTCCACCCAAGATTCTTTCACTGCGATTCTGAAAAACGTGTGTACCGTCTCCTGTCGGCCTGTGGACGAACTGGCGCCAACGTACCTCTTGTCCGAGCGCACAACACTTTTCTCACTGGCCGTCCCGCTCTCGGTCGTGTCACCGACACTCCTGACTACCGTCGACGCCGTCCACGAGAACGGCTCGTACCTCTGTACTGTCGAGGGCGACGACGGCGACCGGGACGAAGTCACGATAGTGCCCTGCGAGGACGGCGTCGAGGCCTGGGTCAACACCTGTACCCACGAGTACCAGCGCCTGGACCGGGGCGGCGATGTCGGCGCGATCGTCAGGGACGGCGAACTGGTCTGTCCGAAACACGGCTCGCTGTTCGACACCTGCGACGGCGGGTGTGACAACGGCCCCGCCGCCGGGACGAGTCTGGTCAGCGTCGACGTCGCGGTCCGCCACGGCGACGTCTTTCTGACTGACGACGACTGGGAGTTCGTCCACGAAGGGGGAATCGACGACGGCGACGACGGCCCGAGTTCGACCAGCCACCTGCGGTTCTAGGGTGGCTCGCCCGGCAACCTTTCCGCGCCGGGGCCGTGGCTCTATTTGATGTGTGACACGCCGTCGGCGGTACCATGGTAAGGCGTCGCCTCGCCGCGCTGCTCCGGCGAGGCTATGCCCTGTCCCTGGCGCTCCGCGACGAGCGGACTCCCGGGAAGGCAAAGGCCGTCGCGCTGGTGGCGCTGGCCTGGGTCGTCTCGCCGTTCGACTTGGACTTCGTCCCGCTGCTGGGGTGGGTCGACGACGCCGCCGTGGTGTACCTCGGCTCACAGCTCGTCGAGCGGCTGTCGCCGGCGGGACTCTACCAGGAGTTCGAGACGCAGTCGCCCCGCACGCTGCGACGGATCGCCGCCCTGGCGGTGGCCCTCGCCGTCGTCGTGGTCGGCGCCTCCGTCGCGCTCGTCTGGTGGATTTTCCTGGCCTGACACTCGTCAGGTCGTCCGGCCCAGCGCGTCGGCGACGAGGCCCCGCTCGGCCCGCCGCAACAGGTCCGACGCCGTCGAGATGGCACAGTCGAGGTCGTCGGCGACCGCCTCGATGTCGCCCTCCCGTGGAACTTCGTAGTATCCCACCCGCCAGGCAGCGTCCAGAGCTTCCCGCTGGCGAGTCGTCAGTCCGCCGCCCATCGCCGTCGCGTAGTCGCCGATGCGGACCACGTCGGCGCTGGTCCCTTCGGGCAGGTCGTCGACGACGGCCTGGAGGTCGTCGGGGTGGCCGACGAGGGTGAGGCGCATCGTCCGGTCCGGGTAGAACTCGATGGGCGAGGCGGGGACGACGGTCTTCTGGGAGAGAGCCTCCAGCATGTCCACGCCTTCGTCGTCGAGTTCCTGGTGGATGTAGACGAAGAAACCATCGTCCCCGTCGGGCGTCACGTCGAACTCGTCGGGGTCGGCCTCGGCGAGCATGACCTCCTCGAAGGCGTCCCGGTCGCCCTCGACGTAACAGAGGACGGTCTCGTGGCCCCTGTGGACGCCGCCCCGCAGGATGACGTACCGGTCGAGAGCCGGTGACTGGCAGAGAAAGGCGTGCATCGGGTCGATGGTTTCGGCTGAGTGGTGGACGTGCAGCCGAAGGGACTTCATGACCTCCGGATTCGGGACGGGGTGGTTTAAAGGTCGGATCTGTGTCGGGCGGCGAAACGGGACCGGGAAGGAAACCGGACGACCAGCACGGTGACGCCACCCAGCACTGTCGCCGCGAGTTCCCGTAAGAGTACGGGGAGTTGAACGACGTCCGAAGATCGAAATCGTCCCGTCTTCGCAGGGCCTCGCCATTCGTGTCGTTTGTTCCAGTACGGAGACTACTCCGTAAGATCCGCCGCCTGGCGCCACGGCTTGGTAACCACCCTCGGTGTCTCGCCGGTTGAACGGTCCAGTCCCCGGCACAACCGGACCCTCATCAATTCAGCTGCCAGATCCAGTAATTCAGAGAGGCGGCGAAGCTTACCCACCCCAGATAGGGGACGAGCAGCAGGCCTGCCCGCCGGTCGACCCGCCAGAACAGCCGGAGCGTGAGGACGATAGCCAGCCAGAGTACTGCGACGACGACCAGTCCGAGAAACGGCGACTGCAGGCCGAAGAACGCGGCCGACCAGGCCACGTTGACGACGGCGTGGGCCCAGAACACACTCAGGGCCAGCAGGGGACGTCCCGGCCGCCGCTCGCCACCTCTCGGGCGCTCGTGGACGCCGACGGCCCGCCAGACCAGCCAGACGGCGACCCCCATCAGGGCGAAGAGGGCAATCCAGACCGGGCCGAACACCCAGTTCGGCGGCGAAAGCTCCGGCCGGGTGAGCGTGGCGTACCAGCCGTCGAGGCCCTGGACCGTAAACAGCGACCCCAGTACTCCCAGACTTTCGACCGCGAGGACGGCGACCACGAGCGAGAGGTACGGCCGCTCCCGGCGGAACCGGACCCAGCGTGGTGCGTCGGTGGCCATGGGGTGTCTTCGGCCGCCGCCGCGATGTACCTGGGCCCGGGGAATGCCAGCCCTCAAGTCGGCGCCCCGTGTAGAGGGGCCAACGCGACGACTCCCATGCCCGAGGAACCCGACATCACCGAACTCGACGCCCGGACCGTCGAGCGCATCGCCGCCGGCGAAGTCGTCGAGCGGCCCGCCTCGGTCGTCAAGGAACTCGTCGAGAACGCCATCGACGCCGACGCCTCCCGGGTCGACGTCACCGTCGAAGGCGGCGGCACCGAGGGCGTCCGGGTGGCCGACGACGGCCTCGGCATGACCCAGCCCGAGGTCGAACGCGCCGTCGAGAAACACACCACCTCGAAGATCAGCGACATCGACGACCTCGAATCGGGCGTCGCCACGCTTGGCTTCCGAGGCGAGGCGCTACACGCCATCGGCGCCGTCTCCCGGCTTACGGTCCGCACTCGGCCCCGGAGCGACAGAAACGTCGCCGCCGACGCTGGCACCGAACTCGTCGTCGAGGGCGGCGACGTCACCGACGTCGGGCCGGCGGGCTGTCCCGAAGGCACCACCGTCGAGGTCGCGGACCTGTTCTACAACGTCCCCGCTCGCCGGAAGTACCTCAAGCAGGCATCGACGGAGTTCGCCCACGTCAACACCGTCGTGACGAGTTACGCCCTCGCCAACCCCGACGTGGCGGTCTCGCTGACTCACGGCGACCGCGAGACGTTCGCCACGACGGGAGCCGGCGACCTCCAGGAGACGGTGATGGAAGTCTACGGCCGGGAAGTGGCCCAGGCGATGATCCCCGTCGAGCCGAACGAACTCCCCGATGGCCCCCTCGATGGGATATCGGGACTCGTGAGCCACCCCGAGACCAACCGGGCGAGCCGGGACTACCTCTCGACGTTCGTCAACGGCCGGTACGTCACCGCCGCCAGCGTCCGGGAAGCCGTCGTCGACGCCTACGACACCCAGCTGGCCCCAGACCGCTATCCCTTCGCCGTGCTCGACCTCTCGGTCGACGCCGGGACGGTGGACGTGAACGTCCATCCCCGAAAGCTCGAAGTCCGGTTTGCGGACGAGGCGGGCGTTCGAAACCAGGTCGAAGCGGCAGTCTCCGCAGCGCTGATGCGGGAGGGTCTGATTCGCACTGCGGCACCCAGGGGTCAGTCGGCCCCCGACGAGACCGAGATCCGGCCCGGCGACGACGGATCGGGTCGGGCACCCGGTTGGGCGACCGAAGCAGACACGGCGGCCAGCACTGACGACCACCAGTCCGAGGACGGACCTGCCGACCCACCGACGCGACCCGGGCCCCGGGTCGACGCGGATTCGGTCAGGGGCGGCCGGGTCGGTGGCGATTCCTCCCGTTCGACGGAGGGGAGCGCCAGTGGGGCCGACGACGCAACCGAGGCTGGCACCACCGAGGGCTCGGGATCGACAGTTTCCGAAGCCCCGGAATCGGTGGGTGGCTCCACCGTCGACTCCCACCGGAAGTTCCGCGGCGGGACCGACCAGGCCCGGCTCGGCGAGGCGGGGACCGGCGGCGAGGCGGGGATGGGCGGTGAGGCTGGGGCCAGCAGCGAGGCCGACGTGGAGGCCTCCGAACCGCAAACTTTCGACGCGCTCCCGGCGATGCGCATCCTCGGCCAACTTCACGAGACGTACGTCGTCGCCGAGACCGACGAGGGCCTCGTCCTGGTCGACCAGCACGCCGCCGACGAGCGGATCAACTACGAGCGCCTCCGGGCCGAACTCGAGGGCGACACCCCGACGCAGGCGCTGGCCGACCCCGTCGAGCTGGAGTTGACCGCAGGCGAGGCCGCGCTGTTCGACGACCGGGCTGAGGCGCTGGCGTCCCTCGGATTCCAGGCCGAGCGCGTCGACGACCGAACCGTTCGGGTGGCGACGGTCCCCTCGCTCGTCGCGGAGGCGGCCGACCCCGAACTCCTGCGGGACGTCCTCGGCGCGCTGGTCGAGGGCGAGGGCGAAGCGGCGGCGACGGTCGAGGCTGCCGCCGACGACCTGCTGGCCGACCTGGCGTGTTACCCCTCGATAACGGGCAACACGTCGCTGAGCGAGGGGAGCGTGCTCGACTTGCTCGACCGGCTCGACGGCTGCGAGAACCCCTACGCCTGTCCCCACGGCCGACCGGTCGTCATCGAACTCGACCGGGGCGAGCTGGAGGCGCGGTTCGAGCGGGATTATCCGGGACACGGCGGCTGAGACGCTGTTTCTCTCGCCGGCGAGGTCCCGGCAACTCACCGGACGAGACTGCCAGTGGAACTAAGCGGTATGATCCTGATGGGGGTAGTATGACCCAATTCGTGACGTTCGGCGAGACGGCGTTGCGCCTGTCGCCACCGGGGTACGAGCGGCTCCAGGCCGCGAGCGAGACGACCGTCAACGTCGACGGGGAGGAGAGCAACGTCGCCGTCGCGGCCAGCTGTCTCGGCGCCGACAGCCTCTGGGTGTCGCGTCTGCCGGACAATCCGCTGGGCAAGCGGGTCGTCTCGACGCTGGAGAGCCACGGCATCGACGTGGCGGTCGCCTGGGACGACGAGGGCCGGCAGGGACTGGTCTTCCAGGAAGCCGCCGCCGAACCCCGGGAGGCCGGCCGGTGGCACGACCGCGGCGACACCGCCGCCGGGAGCGCCACGCCGAGCGACCTGCCGATGGACAGCGTCCAGGACGCCGACGTCGTCTTCACCGGTGCGAGCACGCCGGCGCTCTCCGAGGACGCCGCCAACACCACCGAGGCGATGTTGCGCGCCGGGGGCGGGGCGGGGGCCCTGACGGCGCTGGACCTGGATTACGACCCCGGCCTCCACGAGTCGGCCCACGTACAGGCCATCGTCGAGCACCTGTTCGACCACGTCGACGTCCTGATCGCCAATGAGGCCCACGCCAGGGACGTGTTGCCACGGTCGGGCAAGCCACGGGAACTCGCCAACGGTCTCGTCGCGGAGTACGACCTGGAGATGGTGGTCGTCACCCGGAGCCAGCACGGCGCGGTCGTCATGCACGACGCCCCGGGAACGAACGTCATCCACGAACGCGACACCATCGACACCGAGGCGGTCGACCCGGCCGGCCAGCACGAGGCCTTCGTCGGCGGCTTCCTCCAGCGGCTGGGCGACGGCGCCGACGCCGCCGAGGCGCTGACCTACGGCGTCGCCACCTCGGCGCTGGCACGGACGGTCCCCGGGCCGCTGTTGACCGTCGACCGCGACGAAGTCGATGCGGTGGCAGACCAGGTCCGGGAAAACGCACGATGACGGCAGGGTCCTGGCACGAAACCGGCACAGGTCCCGACAGAGATTTAAGAACGGTCTCCGATCGTGGGTGCATGTCACGGTCGCTCACGTCTCTCGTCGTACTCTTTCTCCTCGTGTCGACTGCGGTGCCGGCGATGGTCGGGACGGCGGCCGCCGAGCAGGTTACGCTCGAGGTCACCGTGGTCGACCGTACCGGCGGGACGGTCAGTAACGTCAAACTCAGCGCCACCTGGGACGGGGGCGGCCCGGTCAACGAGACGACCCGGGCCAACGGCAAGGCCTTGATCGACGTGCCGGCGGGCGCCGACGTCGAGATCACCGTCCACGACGATACCTACATCCGGAACTTCCCCTACACGGTCGAGGACGCCTCCGGCGAATCGGTCCAGGTCCACGTCGCCGAGAAGGGTGAACTCGACGTCTCGGTCACGAGCGACGAGGGGCCGCTGAAAGACGCCCAGGTCTGGCTCAAACGCGGCGGCCGCTACCCGGCGGCCAGCCAGACCGGCGCGGCCGGCTCGGTTACGCTCGGCCCGGTCGAGCAGGGCTCCTACCAGCTGGTCGTGAACAAGCCCGGCTTCCTGGAGAACCGCACGACGGTCGTCGTCGGCGCCGACTCGTCGCGGACGATGGTGCTCCATCGCGGAAACGTCCAGGCGACGTTCACGGTCCAGGACGACCACTACGACGACCCCAGACCACTCGAAAACGCGACCGTTTCCATCCCCCAGACCGGGACCACGCTGACGACGCTCTCGGGTGGCGAGGCGACGACCTCAGTCCCGGTCAACCGCAAACTCGAGGTCACGGTGGGCAAGGAGGGGTACGACTCGGTGACGAAGACGCTCGAAGTCGGCGAGTCGGACACCTCGATGACGGTGTCGATCCAGCGCACCGAGGCAATCTCGGTCGCGCCGGCCAACGAACGGGTCGTCGTCGGCGAGACCACGCGGATCACCGTCACCGACGAGTACGGCACGCCCGTCGAGGGAGCGACGGTGACCAGGAACGGCGAGACGGTCGGCACGACCGACGCCGAGGGCCACCTGACCGTCCCCGTCGAGTCGGCGGGCGAGGTGACCATCTCCGCCAGCGCCGAGGGCCTCTCGGCCTCGGCGACGGTCGAGGGCGTCGACACCGGCGGCGGTGACGGGACTGCGACCGGGACCTCGCAGACGGATGCCGACGCGACCGAGACGCCGGGCGACGGCGGCCCCGGGTTCGGACCGCTGGTCACCGTCGTCGCGGTCGCCCTCGCAGCCGGCCTGTTCGCCCGCCGACGCTGAACCGACCCCGAGGGGCTTTTCATCGTCCCCCGCCAGCCAACAGGTATGACCGTCCTCGAGGGAATCCACGACGAGCACGGGGCGACTTACGCCGAGCGGGGCGGCCGCCGGGTCGTCGCCCACTACGGCCGGCCCGAACGGACACACCACGCCGTCCGGAACGTCGTCGGGGTCGTCGAACACCCCTTCGGCGCCATCACCGTCACCGGCGACGACCGCCACGACTTCGTCGACAACGCCGTCTCGAACGTCGTCCCGACGACCGACGGCGAGGGGGTTTACGCTCTCCTGCTTTCCCCCCAGGGCCGGGTCCGCACCGACATGTACGTCTTCGACGCCGGCGAGCGCCTCCTGGTTTTCACGCCGCCCGGCGAGGCCACGCCGCTGGCCGAGGACTGGCGCGAGAAGACGTTCGTCCAGGACGTGACCATCGACGTCGCTACCGACGACTTCTGCGTTCTCGGCGTCCACGGCCCGCAAGCCACCGAAAAGATCGCCAGCGTGTTCAGCGAACAGACGCCCGACCAGGCTCTCACGTTCGTCCGGGGTGCCATGGGCGACGTCGGCGTCACCGTGATCCGCGACGACGACCTCGCAGGCGAGGAGGGCTACCTCGTCGTCGCTGGCGTCGACGCCGCCCGCGAGGTGTTCGACACGCTGGAAAACATGGGCCTGAACGCCGCCCCCTTCGGCTACGATACCTGGGAGACGCTCACCCTGGAGGCCGGGACGCCGCTGTTCGAGTCGGAAATCGACGACAGGATCCCGAACGACCTCGGCCTGCGCAACGCTGTCGACTTCGAGAAGGGCTGTTTCGTCGGCCAGGAAGTCGTCTCCCGGATACAGAACCGTGGCCAGCCGTCCTCCCGTCTCGTGGGCCTCCACACCGACGCGGTGCCCGAGGCCGGTGCAGCCGTCTTCGAGAGTGACGCGGCCGTCGGCGAGGTGACGCGTGCGGTATCGAGTCCGTCCCTGGAAACGCCGATCGCCTTCGCCCTGGTGGACCCCGACGTCGACGACCACCTCACTGTCCGCGTCGACGGTGACGAGGTACTGGCGACAGTGACGGACGTGCCGCTCGTCGAGGGGTCGGGCACCTCCGCGCGACTGCCGACCTACGAGTAATCACTGCTCGACTGCCACCCGGCGGAACGTATTTCCCGGCCCGGGGTCCACTCAGGGTCATGCCCGACCCGTCGACCACGCACGAACAGGAACTCGAGCGGTTCCGCACCATCGTCGAGGTGGCGGGTGACCCCATCTACACGCTCAACGCCGAGGGGCGATTCACCTACGTCAACGACGCTCTCGTGGAGGCGACGGGCTACTCGCGGGCCGAACTGCTCGGCGAGGACGTCTCGCTGGTGCTCGGCGACGCCGCCATCGATCGGGCGGAGGTTGCCATCGAGGACCTCCTGGAGACCGGCGACCGGTCGCGGACCGTCACCGTCACCTTCCAGGCGGCCGACGGCAGCCGACGGGACGCCGAGATAACCATCGCACTTCTTCCCTTCGGCGACGAGTTTCGCGGGACGGTCGGCGTCGGTCGGACGCTGGAATGAAACGACCTGGTCCTCTTCTCAGAACGAAAGCAGCGCCCTGAGCTGTTTCCGCGAGAACAGCGTCGTCGGCCGGTCCATGTGGACGCCGATCTCGCCGCTGAACGCCCGCATACCGGTCTCCTGCATCACTTTCGGTATCGAGTAGCCCGCCCGGACGGCCTTGCCCAGCCGTATCTCGTTCCGGAGGTCGTCCCGCCAGGCCCGCTCGTAGTCTCCGAGCGTCCCGGGGTCGTCGGGGTCTATCTTCCTGGCAGCGTGGTCGGCGGCGGTCATACCGTAGAGGATGCCGCCGCCGGTGAACGGCTTCGTCTGGGCGGCTGCATCTCCGACGAGAAACGACCGCCGCCCCGTCACTCGCCTGGGCGGGCCGATAGGGATCAGCCCCGAGCACCGCCGGTCGGTCTCGGCGCCGTAGTCGGCAGTGAACTCCTCGAACCGTTCGCGAACGTCGTGGCCCGGGGGCATCGCCAGGCCGTACTCGACGCCGGCCTCGCCGCGGGGAATTCGCCAGGCGAAGAACGTTGGCACTGTGAGGTGGACGTCGACGAAGTCCTGGTGGTCCGGTTCGGGGTCGAAGCCGAGGACGCCGTGGAGCAGTTCGTCGGGTTCGGGGAGGCCCAGTTCTCCTCTGACCCGGGAGTTCGGGCCGTCGCAGCCCGCGACCATCTTCGCCCGGTGGGTCTCGACGCGGTCCGGTCCCCGAACGTCGAGTTCGACGTGGTCGCGCTCCTCCGTGACGCCGACGACGGTGTGGTCCTCTCGCAGGTCGGCGCCCGCCTCTCGGGCCGCTTCGGCGAGGTGCTGGTCGAGTCCCACCCGGTCGATGACGTTCGAAATCACGTCGTCCTTGTAGAAGCGGTGGGCCTCGCTGTCGGCGCCGCCGGTGTGAAATCGGGCGCCGTAGACTTCGTTCTGGAGCAGGGCCTCTTTCGTCCCATCGGGGGTGAACTCCCATACGTCGGTGCTGACGTGGCCCGAACACGCCAGGGGCTCGCCCACCGTCCCCTGCTCGAAGGCGACGACGTCGGCACCTGCTTCGGCCGCTCGGCGGGCGAACCGCGACCCGGCCGGGCCGGCCCCGACGACCGCGAAGTCGTGCATACCCCGTCTTGCAGCCCGCTCGGTAATGAACGAAACGGTCAGCGGCCCCGAACCCGGCGGCATTTCCGTTCAATCACATAATTCCGCCGGTACAGGCAAAAATAATACATAATTTAATATAACAGCGGTCTGATGGCACCCTCATGTCCACAGCACGGGCACAGTCGACGGGTATTGGAGACGTTTTCACAGACAATCTTGGCACAGGTGCAGCGGTGGGCGCCGGGGCCTACGTGGTTTCGTACGTCCTGACGTACGTGTTCGTGGCGATCGACGGCGTACAGACGTCCGGGATGACCGACATTGCAAAGTGGAAGCAGGTTGGCTGGGTGTTCTACTCGGCTCACTTCGGGGTAGAGATCGAGGCATCGGGTGCCGGTATGTCGCAGTCGTTCAACGTGTTCGACCAGTTAAGCCAGGGTTCAGCCCTGACGAGTACGGTACCGAAGCTCGTCTATCAGATCGCGCCGATCGTGATACTGCTGGCCGCGGGATACGTGGCGTATCAGAAGATCGGACTGGCGGACGCGTCCGCCGAATCGGCCGCTGCCGCCGGCGCGTCCGTGGTCGTCGGGTATTTCGTGCTGGCCATCGTCGGTGCCCTCGTTGCGTTCAAGTGGTCGATGTCCGCGGGCGGTACCACCGCGTCGGTTGGCCCGGCGCTCGCCACAAGTGCCCTGATCCTCGGTATCGCCTACCCCGTCGTCTTCGGCGGCATCGGCGGCGTGCTGGGTAACCAGTAAACCCCGCACTCAGCGGACCAACACGCCTGCCGGCCGCAGTTTCTCCGTTTCGTCCCACCCGTCGACCAGCTGTGCCCAGCTGTCGCCACCGTCTCGTGACCGGTACAGCCCCCGATTCGTCGCCGCGTAGACGGTGTCCGGCGCTGGCGCCGCCAGCACGGCCCGAACCGCTCCCTCGCCGGTAAACTCCTCGCCGACGCGCTCCCAGGGCACGTCACCCTCCCGCCGGTACAGGTACGCCTCGGCCGATTCCGACCGGTGGGCGCTGTAGGCGCCGGTCGCGGCGGAGACGAACACCCGGTCCGGATGTTCGGGATCGACCGCCAGGCCCCACACGTAGCGGTGGTCCAGGCCCGCCTCGGGGTAGTCCCAGGTCTGGCCGCCGTCCGGCGACTCGGCGTAGCCGTCGCCCGCCGCGACGTAGACTCGACCCGGCCTGTCGGGGTGGGTCGCGATAGCGTGGTTGTCCCGCCGCGCTCCGTGGGGGTGGTCGTGCCAGGTCTCGCCGGCGTCGTCGGTCCGGACGAACGCGCCGGCCTCGACGGCGACGTAGAGTCGCTCGGGGTCGGTCCGGTCGACCTCGAGCCAGCGGACGTGGTGGGTCTGGGGCCGCGGCGGAAACGACCACCGCGTCGAGGACGGAAGCTTCCGGAACTTCGGGAACTCCGTCCACGAGTCCCCGCCGTCCCGGGAGCGGTAGACCCGGCTCGGTTCGGTGCCCGCCCAGACCGTGTCTGCGTCGTGGGGGCTGACAGTGACGGCCGTTACACGGTCGTCGAAGTCGCCGACCTCCTCCCAGGTGTCGCCGCCGTCGGTGCTACGCAGGAGACCCGACTCGACCGTGCCGACGAACAGTCGGTCACCCCCTTCGGCGCTCGCCAGCGACTCGATTTCGGTGCCGACGAGGTACTCGACAGTGGTCCAGTCGGACGCCTCGTCGGTCCGTCCGCTGGCGACCACCAGACGGTCGTCCAGGGCCACGTATACGTCGTCCATAGACGTACTACGCTGGGCGTGGTGACATACCTGGCGGCGACCGATGAGTGTGGAACGTGAGGGTGGCCTCAGGCGACCAACACGTAGGGCCAGTCGGTCCGGGCCAGCACGACGAGCGCTGCACCGAGCAGGCCGACGTTTTTGAGGAAGTGTATCTGCTCGTTCTCGCGGTCCTGGCCCTCCTGCGTCCAGAAGTCGTGCATCACCGGCGTCACGGCGACGAGGAAGGAGACGACGGCCAGTGCTCCAACTCGGGGGTAGACGCCGAAGCCGATGGACGCCGCCCCGACGAGCAACAGGAGGCTGCTGAGCGGAACGGTCACCCTCGGCAGCGGCGCACCCTTGTGGTGGGCGTAGGCCACGCTGTTCGAGAGGTCGAACAGGTTCCCCAGCGCGAGGTAACCGAGGACTGCCGCGAAGACGACCCGGCCGCCCAGCGAAGCGACGGATTCGACGCCCGTCACGGCGCCGTACCCCCTGCAGTGTGGCTGTGAGTGTTCGGACTGTCCGGTTCGGTACGTTGGCGATAGCCTCTCATGGCGACTAGTGCGTGACCCGCCGACGCCTTAAAATGACAAGTATATTATATTTTACCAGGTGAGCCGAGCCTCCCCTGGTTACACGGACACAACCGCCCGGCAGGCTTACAGGTCGCGCCGTCGAATCGCGAGGTATGTCGGTCGAGAACACCGACGCCGAGGTGCAGGACCTGAACCGGGCGGCTTGCCCGACGGTCCACGCCATCGGCGTCATCGGCGAGACCTGGCGGTTGAACGTGCTCTACGCGCTCCGTCGGGGAGAGAAGCGGTTCAACGAACTCAAGCGGGCCACGGGAGCGAGTTCCCGGACCCTCTCCCAGGCGCTGGACGCCCTCCGGGAGGCCGACCTGGTGCGGCGGCGTTCCGAGGACGCCGACCCCATCGCCGTCTACTACGGCCTGACAGAGAAGGGAGATGACCTGGCGCCGGTGTTCGAGGAACTGGAACGCTGGGCAGAGAGGCACGAGACCGCCTGGTCGAGAAGGTAACAGCCTCAGATGTAACTCGAACGACTCGATGGTATCAATTCGCGGATTGGCCGAGTTCGTTCGAGTCCGTCACCTCGACGTTGGAGAAGACGAATCGCGCGCCGTCGTCGTAGTCGTCGTCGACGGCCACGCTCCAGCCGTGTGATTCTGCCATCGTCCGAACGATCGACAGGCCGAGTCCCGTCCCGGCGTCGTCAGTCGTGTAGCCGTACTCGAACACGTCCTCGAGGTAATTCGCAGGGATCCCCGGCCCGTCGTCTGCGACGGAAAATCCTCCCGTGGTCGTCTCGACGACGACCGACACGTCGGCCGGCCCGTGGTCCAGCGCATTGCGAAACAGGTTTTCGAAGATGGTCAGGAGCTTACTCCGGTGGGCACGCACCGTCGCGTCGCCGCGGACAGTCAGCGACGCGTTCCCGGTATCGACGTACTCCCAGGCCTCCGTTGCGACGGTCGTGAGGTCCACGTCTTCGGTTTCTTCGACGGACTTGCCCTCCCGGGCGATCGTGAGTACGTCGTCGATGATCTCGAGCATTCGTTCGTGACTGTCCCGGATCTTTTCGATGCACTGCTGGGCGTCGACGCCCGTCTCCGACGGGGTGTCGTCCCGGTGGGTTTCGAGCATATCCGTGTAGCCGGTGGCGACGTTGATCGGATTCCGGAGGTCGTGGGAGATAGTGCCCGCCACCTGGTCGAGGCGTTCGTTCTGGATTTCGAGTTGCCGCCGCGACCGTTCGAGGTCGGTGACGTCCCGGAGTACCACCGAATAGAGGTCGGCACCCTCGTCCCGGGCCGAGACTTCGGAGACGGTTGCTGAAAAGTGGCGGTCACGTCCGTCGAACGGGAGCGCTATCTGCGTCGTCGTTCGGTCCGTCGTCGGTGGGACCTCGATTTCACTCGCCAGCGCCGGACAGGCCGTTTCGAACGGATACTGGAGATAGCCGTCGATCTCGGGCCAGAGGTGCGTACTGGCCTCGTTGAAGTCGACGACGTTTTGCTGGTCGTCGAGGACGAGTACCGGGTCTCGAAGGTTCTCGACTACCGTGCTCCGGGCGACCGGTTTGATGTCGAGGAAGCTGAACCGGAAGAAGGCGAGGAAGACGAACAGCAGTAACGGGAGCACCCCGTAGGAGGTGTGAGAGAACCCGTCGACCGGGACCAGTCCCATCGTCCCGGCGAGCTCGAACAACGCAACGGAGATCACTCCGAGCAGGAGCAACACGATCTGCCCGCCGGCGTGACGCCGAGTCGAGAGGAGGTGTCGAACCATGACGTACGACCCGTAGCCGACCAGGAGCACCGTGAGAATAATGAGCACGACGTACGTGTCGGCCGGTTCGGCGGCGATGTACGAGAACGCCGCAGTCCGATGTTCGTACCAGACAAACATCTGGTCGTGGAGGGGAGACGTCGCAGCGAGGAGCGTCTGTCCGGCCAGACTCACGAGGATTGCCACCCCGAACAGCGGCCGTCGGTGGAAGTACGTGTCCGTGTACACCGAACAAAATACCACGAACGATAACGCGAACCAGCTGAACAACCCAACTCTAGGAAAGAGACTGAGCCAGTCGACCGTCGGGTCGTCCACCACCGCCATCACGAATACGCAGACGTTCATCCCTCCGCCGGCAGCCAGCGTGACGACGAACCACTTCACTCCCCGCTCCGTCCAGTGGTTTGCGTACATCCAGAGGCCGATGGCAGACGCCGTGAGGACCGTGACGACGGGCCACACGTAGTACAACAGGAGTACGGATAGTTGTGAACTTGCCATCGGTTTTGAATAGTTGATCGAAGTGTGCCCACTTCAGGCTTCCACTCCGATTATCTTTAGTGAGATTGCCACGGCACAGTCAGGAATTCGGGGTGCTCTCAAGTCGGGATCGGCAACGGCCCAGGCTGACGTCGGCGTCGGGAACCGTTCTGGTGAAAATTAGTCGTCGTCCGTCGCGGGAGCCTCGACGTCTCGCTTGACTTCCTCGATACCCAGGTCCCTGTCGGCCCTGGGGCCCTCCAGGTCGACGTCCGGCAGCAGGTCACGCAGGTACTGTCCCGTGTAGGACTCCTCGACCCGGGCGACCTCCTCCGGCGTCCCGGTCGTGACGACCTCGCCGCCGTTCTCGCCGCCTTCGGGCCCCAGATCGATGACGTGGTCGGCGTTTTTCACGAGGTCGAGTTCGTGCTCGATGACGACGACGCTGTTGCCGTCGTCGACCAGCCGGTGGAGTACGTCGATCAGTTTGCGCTCGTCGGCGGGGTGGAGCCCCGTCGTCGGTTCGTCCAGCAGGTACAGCGTGTCGCCCGAGTCCTTCTTGCCGAGTTCCTCTGCCAGCTTGATGCGCTGGGCCTCGCCACCGGACAGGGTGGTCGAGGGCTGGCCGAGCCGCATGTAGTCCAGACCCACGTCTTTCAGGAGCTTCAGCCGCCGGCGGATCTGCGAGTGGCTCTCGAAGAAGTCGTGGGCCTCCTCGACGGACATGTCGAGCACGTCGGCGATGGTCTTGCCCTTGAAGGTGACGTCTAGCGTCTCGTCGTTGTACCGGGCGCCGCCACACTCCTCGCAGGGGACGTGGACGTCCGAGAGGAAGTTCATCTCGATCTTGACCTGGCCCTGGCCGCCACAGGCCTCACACCGACCGCCCTTGACGTTGAACGAGAACCGGCCCTTCTCGTAGCCCCGCTGGTTCGCCAGGCTGGTCTCGGCGAACAGCTCGCGGATGTAGTCGAAGACGTTGGTGTAGGTTGCGGGGTTCGACCGCGGCGTCCGGCCGATGGGGCTCTGGTCGATGAGTCGGACGGTCTCGATGTTTTCGATGCCCGCGATTGCGTCGTGCTCGCCGGGGTCGACGGAGGTGTTGTCGTTCATCTCCCGGGCCAGGCCCTTGTAGAGCACGTCGTGCATCAGCGTCGACTTGCCCGACCCGGAGACGCCTGTGATGGCGATGAAACAGCCCAACGGGAGGTCCACGTCGAGGTTCGCGAGGTTGTGCTGGCGGGCCCCCTCGATGGTGAGAGTGCCGTCGGGGTCGCGGCGCCCCTCGGGCACCGCGATCGTCTCGCGGCCGGCGAGGAAGTCGCCGGTGACCGAGTCGTCGTCCTCGACCAGGTCTTCAAGTGGTCCGTTGACGACGACTTCGCCGCCGCGCTTGCCGGGGCCGGGCCCCATGTCGATGACGTTGTCGGCCCGCCGCATCGTCTCCGTGTCGTGCTCGACGACGAGCAGCGTGTTGCCCAGGTCCCGGAGTTCTTCGAGGGTGTTCAGGAGTCGGTCGTTGTCCCGCTGGTGGAGCCCGATGGAGGGCTAGTCCAGGACGTACAGGACGCCGACCAGGCCCGACCCGATCTGGGTGGCCAACCGGATGCGCTGGCTCTCGCCCCCCGACAGGGTCGAAGCCTCCCGGTCCAGGGTCAGGTACTCCAGGCCGACCTCGCACATGAAGCCAAGCCGTGCCCGGATCTCCTTCAGGATCTCCTCTGCGATCTTGGTGTCGCGCTCGTCGAAGCCCTTCTCCATACCCTCGAAGTGCGAGAGGGCGTCGCCGATGGACATCTCGTTGACTTCGGTGATCGAGGTTCCGTCGACGAGGACTGCTCGCGACTCGGCCTTGAGGCGGGTCCCCTCACAGGCCGGGCAGGTCGTCGTCGCCATGTAGTCCTCGATGTGGTCTCTGGCCCGGTCCGAATCGGTCTCGACGTACCGGCGCTCGAGATTGTTGATGACGCCCTCGAAGCGCTCGGTCTTTTCCCGGGTGCCGTTCTTGGTGGTCCACTCGAAGTGCACGACACTGTCGGTGCCGTAGAGGAACTGGCGCTGGATCGACTCGTCGAGGTCCTCGAACGGCGTATTCAGGTCGATGCCGAAGTGTTCGGCGACGTTGTCCAGCTGGCGGCTGTAGTAGGTCCGGTTGTAACTCCAGGGCTCGAAGACGTTCTTCGTCGGCTGGGAGGGGTCCTGGACCACCAGGTCTTCGCTGACCTCCTTCGTCTCCCCGATGCCCTCACACTCCGGGCAGGCGCCGTGGGGGCTGTTGAACGAGAAGGAGCGAGTCTCGATCTCGGAGATGTCGATGCCACAGTGGGTGCAGGCCAGGTCCTCCGAGAACTCTACGACGAGGCGGTCGTCGCTGGCTCCGTCGCCCTCTTCCTCGTCCTCGCCATTGCGGTCGCCACTGGCGAGGTCGCCCGTCGACCGGGCTGTCGCGCCGCCGAGCTCGACGTCTGCCGGCGGGTCGGGCAGGATCACCTTCAGGACGCCGTCGGCCTCCTCGAGGGCGGTCTCGACGGAGTCAGTGATCCTGGAGCGGGCCTCCGCGGACACCTTCACCCGGTCGACCACCACGTCGACGGTGTGGTCGTAGTTCTCGTCCAGGTCGGGGTCGTCGACCGAGAGGTCGTACGGTTCGCCGTCGACCTCGACCCGGGCGTACCCGTCACCCAGCAGTTCCTCGAACAGGTCCTCGAAGGCGCCTTTCTGGTCACGGACGACCGGGGCGGCGATCTTGGCCCGGGTTCCCTCCGGGAGTTCCAGGATGCGCCGGACCATGTTCTGGGCGCTCTGCTCGCCCACTTCTCGGCCGCACTCCGGACAGTGGGGGTCGCCGACCCTGGCGTAGAGCAGGCGGAGGTAGTCGTGGAGTTCCGTGACGGTTCCGACTGTGGAACGGGGGTTGTTGGCGGCGTTCTTCTGGTCGATAGAGATGGCGGGGGAGAGGCCCTCGACGGTCTCGACCTGGGGTTTGTCCATCTGGCCCAGGAAGTTCCGGGCGTAGGCCGACAGCGACTCGATGTAGCGCCGCTGGCCCTCGGCGTAGATGGTCTCGAAGGCGAGCGATGACTTGCCCGACCCCGAGAGCCCCGTCACGACGGTCAGTTCCTCGCGGGGGATACGGACATCGACGTCCTTGAGGTTGTGTTCCTCGGCCCCACGGACCTCGATGAAGTCGCGGCTCATTCGTAGGCAAGCCACGGACCGGACCCGTGAAACGCTGTCGGTTCCAGATACGATCGGTCAGCGAAGCGGAAGTTTATATGCGGTGGCGGAGCAGGACCGACCATGAGCGCCGAGTTCGACACGCCGGACATCGCAGCTGTCGACCTGACAGACGACCGCTACACCGTCGAACAGAACCTCGTCCGAAACAAGTACCGCGCCTACGACGCCGACGGCAACGTCGTCCTTCGCGGAAAGCAGAAGATGTTCAAGATGAAAGAGGAGTTCCCGTTCACCGACGGCGACGGGAACGACGCGTTTACCGTCAAGGCCGGGGGTATTCTCGACGTCGCCGGGAACTACGCCATCACCGACGCCCAGACCGGCGAGGAGGTCGTCGTCCTCGACAACGACTTCTCGATCTTCCAGGATACCTGGAAGATACGCGACGCCAAGACCGAAGCCAAGATCGCCGAGATCAACTCCCGGGGTGCGCTGGTCACGCTCATCCGGCACTTCGTCCCCTTCGGCCACTGGCTCCCCCACAAGTACGAGATCACCGACGCCGACGGCGACCACGTCGGGCGAATCGAGGGCGAGTTCGCGCTGAAAGACCGCTACCAGATCACCATCGACGACGCCAGCGACGTTCCCAAGGAACCGATCGTCGCGGCGGCGATGGTCATCGACGCCATCCAGGGCAACTGACTCCGCCGACCCGGCACCAACGCCGTCACTCGGCCACCGTCAGTTCCAGTCCGGCCGTGACGTCGCCGTCGTCTCGAACCGGGACGAGATGGCGCTCGAACCGTCGGCCGTCGCGTTCGAAGGTGACGACCTGCTCTTCGCCGTCGAAGACCCTGGCGTAGGTTTGCCGGTCGGCGCCGAAGGGCGCGTCGTCGGCCAGTTCGTCGACGGGCGTATCGAGGAAGTCCGACTTCGTCAGGCCGAGCGCATCGAGAACCGGACTCTCGACGTGGGTGTACCGGAGGTCTTCGTCGAACAGCACGACCATCGCGTCGGGGATGCTCTCGGCGAGCGTCCGGTACCGACGCTCTTTCTCGCGGAGTCGCTCCTCGCGGGCCCGTCGCTCGGTGACTTCCCTGGTGACGAACTGCAGGGCAGGCTCGCCGTCGTAACTGATCTTGGTAACGATCGAGGAGTACCAGTGGAGATTCCCGTTCGCGTCGACGAAGCGGTTCTCGACCGGCTCGGAGAACTTCCGGTTGCTCTCGACGAAATCGCCGATCCGTCCGGCCACCCGGTCGGCGTCGTCGGGGTGGATGAAGGGGTTGTCCTCCTGGGGCACCTGGAAGTCTTCGACCGTCAGCCCCGTCTTGCGCTCCAGGGCCGAGTTGGCCCACAGCATGCGGGACTCGTAGTCGGTGATGAAGACGATGTCCGGCAGCGACTCGACGAGCGAGCGGTAGCGCTCCTCGCTCTCGCGGAACTGCTGGCGGGCCCGGCTGTGGGCCGCCTCCTGGACGATGGCGTCGGCCAGCAGGCCGTACTGCGAGGCCGGATCGCCGCCCTTCTGGAGGTAGCGGTCAGCCCCCAGGTTCAGCGCTTCGACGGCCACCTCCTCGCGGCCCTTGCCGGTGAAGATGATGAAAGGAAGTTCGGGGTAGCGCCGACGGACCTCCTCGAGGAACTCGATGCCGTCCATGCCGGGCATCTGGTAGTCCGAGACGACCACGTCGACGGCGACTTCCTCCAGTCGGTCGAGGCCGTCCCTGGCCCGCGTCTCGGTCACGACCGAAATGCGCTGGTCCTCCCGGCCGAGGAACTCCCGGGAGAGGTCCAGCAGGTCGGCGTGGTCGTCGACGTGGAGGACGTCGATGTCCTCGACGTTGGAGGGGCTGTCCGGCACCCCGACGTCTGCTGTCTCGTGTGACGTGGCAGTCCCGTCGGTCTGCCCGTCGACGGCGGCGGAAGCACGACTCCGGCCTGCCAACTGTTCGTCGCCGCCTGACATACTTCAAGATCAAGATACTTCGTAAAAACGTTACTGGCCGTCTCACGCCGTAACACCGGTCGGCCTCAGACCCGCTCGGGAAGCCAGCCGCCGCTGACTTCGACGTTCTGCCCGCTCAGGTAGTCGCTGTCGTCCTCGAGAAAGAAGCGAACGGCCTGGGCGACGTCCTCGAAGGCAGCGGGTCGTCCCCGGGGGAGTTCGTCGGGAAACTCGTCGGAGTTCTCGACGACGTACGGCGAGACGGCGTTGACGGTGACGCCGTCGTCCTGGGTGTCGGCGGCGAGCATCCGGGTGAACATCAGGACGCCGGTCTTCGCGACGAAGTACGGGAAGTTGGTCGCGTTCACCAGGGCCTTGTCGCTGCTCGCGTAGCCGACGTTGACGATCCGTCCGTATCCCGCCTCGCGCATCGCCGGAAGCACGCGCTTGCTACACCAGACGGTGCCGTCCAGGTTCGTCTCCATGACCGTGCGCCAGGTGCCCTGGTCGATGTCCTCCCAGTGCGTCGGCGCGAACGCCCCGACGTTGTTGACGAGCACGTCGACGGTTCCCAGCTCGTCTTCGACCGCATCGAACAGGTCGTCCACTTCGTCGGGATCGGTGACGTCACCCGGAACGGTCGTACTCTCGACTCCTCGCTCGCCAGCCGCTGCGGCGACGTCCTCGGCTTCTTCCTCGCTGGTGTGGTAGTGGACGACGACGTCGGCGCCGCAGTCGGCAAGCGAGAGGAGGACTTCCCGGCCGATGCCCTTCGCGCTGCCCGTCACGAGGGCGATTCGGCCGTCGAGGTCCGGTTCGATCATACGCGGGGTTCGCCGGCTCCGGCTTTGAAAGCTCGGGTGGCGACCTCCGGCCGGTGGTGTGTGCTGCCGGACTTACGGCCGCTCGCCGGCCGCCCGCCGTTTTCGCTCCTGCTGGGTCCGGCGCTCGAACACGTGGCGGTGGCCGTCGGCGATGTCGTCAGTGGCCCGGGCCCGGAAGTCGGCCAGCGGGTCGAGGAACCCCTCCTGGTAGGTCTCCAGCACGTCGTACGACCAGCGGTCGTCGTCGATCACGCCCAGGGGGAGGTACCGGTCGCGGAGTTCGTCGGCCAGGTCCTCGTGGCCACACTCCCGCAACTCCCGCTCGGCCTCGGCGAGGTGTTCCATCGCCTTGCCGGTCTTGTGGTGAAAGCCCACGAGGTCGCCGTGGGCCCGGTGGACCCACTCGACGCCGAGTTCCACGCTGCGAAGCGCCTGGCAGGCTTCGTCGCTCAGGTCGGACACCGTGGGGTCGTCTGCTGCGTCGCTCATGCCAATTGATACCACGTCACGACGTTTGGGCTTGTCGCCATGTGAGATCTGATCTGATGGTGTCGTCACCGCATCGGAAACCGGAAACAGCCGGAAAGCCCCGGTCGTCTCGACTGCCGGGACTCGCTGCGCGCTTCCCTCGCTCCGCTCGGTCAGTGCTTGCCCCGCGAGAGCCTTCGGCTCTCGCTGGTCCCGACCTCACTTCGTTCGGTCGGACTTCGTCCGGGTTCGTCGAGACGACCGCCCCTTTCAGTCCCACCCACGTAGCTTGGCCAATCATCCGACTCGGGTGGGACTGAAAGGGGCCGGTCGTTGCTGTGGACTGACGACGTCCGACCGAGTGTAGCGAGGTCGGGACCAGCGAGAGCCGGAGGCTCTCGCGGGGTAAGCACCGCAGGCCGAAGGCCGAGGAGCGCAGCGAGTCAGGGCGCCGCAACGACCGGGGGCTTTCTGGCTGTACTTCGCTGTCGACCGACTATCTCAAGAATCGTCTCATTCACCTAGTGCCGATTCGACAGCCGCAGCGACGCTCCGGGCCTTTTCGGCGAGCGTTTCGGGCACCTCACCAGCGTCCACAGCCTCGTCGAGTTCGTCGTCGTCCACCCGCTCGACCGTCCCGTCGGCGTGTTTCACCACGTCGACGTGCAGATCGACGTAGCGACACTCGTCCGGAAAGACCTCGACGGGAGTACAGACGTTGACGTAGGTCCCCCGGCGTTCACCCTCGGCGCTACGGTAGACGGTCGGATACCACCAGCGGCCCTCCCGGATTTTCGTCGTGGCGACGTCGCCGGCCCGGCGCTCGACACCCAGTGCGTCGTAGGTCCCGCCGGGGGTCATCTCGCGCTCGACGGTGACGGTGCCGTCGGCGTCACACTCGACCACGTCTCCCGGACCGAGGTCGAAGCAGCGCCCGTCCGGCTTGCCGTGTGCGATGGCGACCGTATCACCGACCTGCGGCCCGAACTGGCGGGTGACCGCGCCGAACGGGAAGGCGCCGTCCGGGTCGCTGGCGGTCTCCGGGTCGGCCTCGTTCCCGAGGTCGTCACAGACCGCCTCCACGAAGTCCACCCCGGCGCTCGCCTTCCTGGACCCGGCCTTGATTCGGTGGTGGCCGGGCATCGTGGCCGTGACTTCGCCCCTGATTCCGTCGAGGGCAAACCGGGACTCGCGGCCGAACCAGACCCAGCGAGTCGACTCTCCGTCCCAGTAGCGGTGCGGCGCGGCGTCAGTCGGGTCCGGTGTGTCGGCCAGCGCGTCGTCGAGTGCGGTGGCTCGGTCGGAGAGCGATTCGAGGACGTCGCCGAGCGCGTCGAGACCGGCGTCGTCGGCTCCCTGGGACCAGTCGACGCCCCAGCCCTCGGGCGGGTCGACCGGCAGGACGTCCGCGAGGGCTGGACCGTTGCTCCCGGACGACCGGCCCCGGACCAGCGAGGCGAGGCCGCCCTCGACTCGTACTGTGGTGTCGAGTTCCGGCCGGCCGTCGCCCCAGGGCGGCCGGGGGTCGGCCACCTGGACCCGGAGGCGGTCTCCGGTTTGTATGCGGCGGCTGGTGGCCCCGAAGGGCAGGTACCCCTCGCCGTCGCCCACGTCGACGACTGCCCCGCCGCCGAGCGTCTCGGTAACTTCGCCGGCGTAGACGGCGCCCGACGGGAGGCTGGCCGTCCAGGAGAGCGTATCGCGGCCGAGGTCGGTCAGCGTCTCGTGGACGTCCTGGACGCGGTCAGTCTCGCCGACGACGCAGACGCCCTGGCGGTCCCGGGTGGTGTCGATCTGCACGTCGGCAGGCTCGTCTGGGAAGTCGGCGTCGAAGCGTTCTCGAATCGGCGGGGACGCCTGGACGACGCCCTCCAGCAGGTGCGTCAGAGCGGTGGTGTAGACGCCGCGAACCCGGACGGTCATCGGTGCGAGGCTGGGCAGCGCTCGGTCATAGGTCCTCGGGATCGGCGGCGAAGCGGACCCGACTCTGGAGCGTCGGGGCGAAGGTCCGTTCGACGACGCACCCGCGGTTCGGTGGTACCCGCGGAACGCCCAGCGAGACCGCCCTGGTCGGGCCTCGCGCCGACTCTGCCCCACCACTTACGTCGGCGCGGGTTCAACGAGCCCAACATGAAAGTACTCGGGGTCGTGGGCCCATCCAACGCCGGGACGACGGTCGTCGAGCGACTCGCTGAGCAACTCGCCGACCGGGGAACGGTGGGGACTGTCAGGCACGTCTCGGACCACGTCGACGCGGAGGCGACCGCCATCGGCCACCACCGGGCGGCCGGCGCGGCGACGACGTACGGCGTCGGCGACGACGGCTGGTTCGCGACCGGTGGGGCGACGACACTGGACGACGTGCTCGACCGCCTCGCGACGGACCACGACTACGCACTCGTCGAGGGGTACGCGCACTCGACGCTGCCAACGGTCGTCCTCGGAGACCGCGACGCGTCCGGTCCGGTCGTCGCCGAGGCCAGCGACCCCGACGACGTCGACGTCGACGCCGTCGTCACCGCGGTCGAGGACCTGGAGCCGTACGTTACCCTCGAGTCGCTGGTGGCACGGGTCAAGCGGGCAGCGGGCCAGGAGCGATCGGGTGCCATCGCGACGTTCACGGGTCGCGTCAGACGCCGCGACGGCGCCGACGACGTGGCGACCGAACACCTGGAGTTCGAGAAGTACGAGGGCGTCGCCGACGAGCGCATGGCGGCGCTCCGCGAGGAGCTGTGTGCCCGCGACGGCGTCTACGAGGTCCTCCTACACCACAAGACGGGCGTCGTCGAGGCCGGCGAGGACATCGTCTTCGTCGTCGTGCTGGCGGGCCACCGCATCGAGGCCTTCGCCACGGTCGAGGACGGTATCGACCGCCTGAAGGCGGAGGTCCCGCTGTTCAAGAAGGAGGTGACCGTCGAGGGCGAGTACTGGGCCCACGAACGTGACGGCTGTGACCACGGGCACAGTCACGGCCACGGTCCCGACGCGGACCACGAACACGCCGACCGCACCCACAGCCACTAGGCCCCCGTCGAGGCACTCCACCCCCTGTTCGACCGCGAGAGGCCGGGGGGGGGTACGTCCGCCACCTGAGCTACGAGCAAGTCGGGACGCTCAGCGGTAGTCTTCGTTGCGCTTCCAGCCGCCCTCGCCGTCACGCACGAGGTACTCGCCGTAGTAGGGGACGCGGTTGGCGACGGTCTCCTCGAGCGTCTCCCGGATCTCGGGTTTCGTCATCTCGCCCATCGAGCGGTGGTCGTCGTCGCGGTTGAGACACCCCTTCAGTTTGCCGTCGTGCGTGACCCTGACCCGGTGACAGTTCGCGCAGAACTGTGCGTTGCCGACAGGGTCGACCACCTCGACCATGCCGACGCCGGCGCCGTCCGCCCCGACGCGCGGCGCCGTCTCCGCCTCGGCCCTCGCTGCATCGCCCACACTGTCGCTCGCTGCCTCGCCGATGCTGTCGCTCGCGACGTAGTACCGGGTCCGCTCGTGCATCTCGCGGTTCTCGACGCGGTGGGCCTGCTCGGCCAGCCAGTCGTGGACGTCGTCGACGTCGACGGCCCACTCCGGGTTGCCCGCGATCTCGGGCATGTACTCGATGAGCTGGAGCTGGAGCCCGTCGTTCGACGCCACTCGCTCGACCATCTCCGGGACGTAACCGGCCGTGGCCTCGAAGACGACCATGTTGAGCTTGACGGGTGCGAGACCGGCGTCCAGGGCGGCGTCGACGCCCGCCAGGACGGCATCGATGGCGCCGGTCTCGGTCACCTCGGCGAACACCTCCGGGTCCATCGCGTCCTGGGAGACGTTCACCCGCTCCAGGCCGGCAGCGGCCAGGTCCGCGGCCCGGCCCGGCAGGAAGGTGCCGTTGGTCGTCATCGACGCCTCCAGGGCATCGGGCGTCCGGGCGACTATCTCCTCGAGGTCCTCGCGCAACATCGGCTCGCCGCCGGTGAACTTCACCGCGTCGACGCCGACGTCGGCCGCCACCTCCAGGAAGCGAACGACCTCGTCGGCGGTCATCTCGTGGTCCTGGGGGTCACCCGGCCCGCGCGTGTCGCCGAGTCCCTCGTTGTGGCAGTAGACGCAGTCGAAGTTACACCGGTCGGTCAGGGAGACGCGCACGCCCGTCAGCTCTCGCCCGAACCGGTCGGTCAGCATTGGTCGGTCCCTCGTGCCGCGCGGATAGCGTCCCCGTGGCGACCGGTTGTCGATTCGCCCGCTGGGTCGGTCGAGTGGGGTCTGAATCGGGTCATTTGCGAGCGTGAATCGGTGACTTGCGATCCCGGAGGTGGCCGGGGTCGCGGCCGTTGTGGACGGCCAGCACTTCCGCGGCGATGCTCGTGGCTATCTGGTAGGGGGCGCCGCCGCCGAGGTCGACGCCGATGGGGGCGTAGATTCGGTCCAGATCCGCGTCGGTCAGGTCGCGCCCGTCGGCCGCGATGGCGTCCCGTATCTCCTCGAACCGCTCGGTCGGCCCCATCAGCCCCACGTAGGGCACGTCCGTCTCGAGCAGGGACTCCAGGGCCATCCGGTCGTCGACGAGGTTGTGACTCATCACCACGGCGTAGCTCTGGTCGTCGAGGGCCAGCTCGTCGGCGACCCGCGGGGCGGACGCGGAGACGACTCGGTCGGCGTGCGGGAACGAGTCCGGGTCGGCCCGGCCCCCGCGGAAGGCGACGACCGTCACCCGGAAGTCGAGTTTGCCGGCCATCTCGGTCACCGGCTGGACGTCGTTGCCACTCCCGAAGACGTACAGGTCCGGCGGGGCCCTGACCGCGTCGACGAAGACGCGCACCTCGCCGTCCGGGCCGTCGACGGGGACCGTGGCGGACTGTCCGCGCTCGTACTGGTCCCGGGCGCGGTCGGCGACGCCCGCTACGAGCCACGACGGCAGGTCCGTCTCGCCCGACAGGTCCCCGTCCGGGAAGTACGCACGGTCGCCCTCGTCGACGTCGGCCTCGCCGGCGTCGAGCACCGCGAGCGCCAGGCCGCCCTCGCCGTTCTCGTAGCGGTCGAGCAGGGCGGCAAAACGCTCGTCGAGCGGTTCCAGCAGGAGGTCGATGACGCCGTTACAGCCGAGGCCCATGCCCCACTCGTCGTCGTCGGTGAGGTCGAACCGCTCGACGCGAGGCTGACCCGTCTCGACCACCTCGTTGGCGATGCGGACCACCTCGTCCTCGAGGCAGCCGGCGGTGATGCTCCCGACTCCCGCGTCGTCGGCGACGAGCATCTTCGCGCCGGGGCGGCGGTAGGCGCTGCCCTCTACCGCCGCGATGGTGGCGACGACGGCCGGTCGCCCTTCGTCGAGGGCTGCCGCGATGTTCCCCATGACGACTGTTTCCGGTACGCTCCAGTCCGTATCGTCAGATGCGTTGCGTGGTTCGGTCATGTTCGTGGAAACTCACCCCTGTCGCGTCGGCCTGTGGTGGTCTCGTGCCTGGCGGGCGCGTCGCCAGCCGGTCGCGCGGCCCCGGACCCGTCGGCGCGGACCCGGCGGCGCGGGTCGAACTCGTAGCCGATCCGGGTCCGGTCGGCGCGTTCGAGTTGACGGGCGAGTTCGGTCACGTCCTCGACGCCGGCGAACGCGAACAGGCCGTCGACGGCCGGCATCGCGGCGGCCATCCCCCGGGCGGTCGGCTCGTAGTCCGGACTCGTCGCGAGCGGGTTCAGCCACAGCACCAGGGGTGCGTTTCGCGAGAGCCAGGCGGTCGACTCGGCGAGGACGTCGACGTCGCCGCGCTCCAGTCCGTCGCTGACGACCAGGACGACCGTGCGGTTGTCGACGGCGGTCGGGTGCTCCCGGCGGACGGTCGCCAGCGCGTGGCCGATGCGCGTCCCGCCACCCCACGCGGCCTCCGCCCGTTCGAGCGCGTCGTAGACGTCGCCGACCGTCCGCTCGTCGAAGGCGTCGGTCACCTCGCGGACGTCGGTGTCGAAGAAGAACACCCGGAGTGACCGCCACTGGTCGGCCAGTTCGCGGAGCCACGCCAGCAGAAACGACCGGTCGACGGTGTCCAGCACCGACTGGCTCACGTCGACGAAGACGACGCCCCGCGTGACGGTTTCGGTCGGCGCCGCCTCGGGGAGCGCCGCCGGCACGCCCCCGGTCCCGACGCTCGCCCGGAGTGCCCGCCGGGCGTCGACGAACCGGCCGCTCGTCGCAGCCGTGTGCCGGCGGCCGGGCATGATCGAAAGCGTCCGCGTCAGGCGGCCAACCGGACCGGCGAGTCCGGCGTGCTCGTGGGCTGGCCCGCGCTCGACCGCCGTCGACTTCCCGACGGGGCTGTAGGCCGCCACCTCGACGGCGTCGTCCGTGGCCGTCGGCGACGTGCCGCTGGCGGCGCCCGCTGGCGCCGTCACCGCCTCGTCGCGCTCACCCGGGTCCGCCTCGTCGCGCTCGGCGTCGTCCCCCGGATCGGTCCTCGTCGCCTCTGCCGGTGACGACAGTTCCTGCGTGTTGACCGCGTCGGCCAGGTCGTCCATCACCTCCTGGTGGGGGCCGTCGTCGGGGGTGAGTTCCCGCCAGAACTGCTCGAACAGCCGCTCGAAGGTCGGCAGGTCGGCCTGGCAGGTACACAGCGTCGCCCGCGTCGCCGCGCGGACCGTGGCCTCGTCCCGGACGCCGACCGACGCCAGCGCCTCCGTCGCGACGAGGGCTGCGTCCCCGGGGACGTCGACACCGGCCCGTCTGAGCCGGCGGGCGAACCTGACGACGGCCTCCAGGCGGCGCTCGCGGGTGGTCACCGGGTCGTCAGGGTCTCTGTCACTCGGCGTCATCGTCGGTGTGTTCCCCTCTGGCCTCGGCCGCCGCGTCGACGAGCGCGTCGAGCAACTCGTCGTCGACGCGCTCGACGTCCTCGGCCTCCTTGAGTACGGTTCCGATGGTGGTGCGCAGCCGGGACTCGGAGATGGACCCGTCGCCGTCGTTTCGCAACGTCGCGTACGCACGGGCGAAATCCAGCGTCTCGGCGACACCCGGTCGCTTCAACAGCGGCTCCTCCCGCAGCCGCTGGGTGACGCCACACAGCTCCGCGGCGACGGTCGCGTCCAGCTGGGGGACCTTCCGTCGGACGATGTCTCGCTCCTTCTCGAACGACGGCGGCGAGACGTGGAGGTACAGACACCGGCGCTTCAGCGCGTCGCTCAGCCCGCGAGTGCGGTTCGAGGTGACGACCACCACGGGCGGCGTCTCCGCCGCCACGACCCCGAGTTCCGGGACGGTGACCTGGAAGTCCGAGAGGACCTCGAGTAACAGCGCCTCGAACTCCTCGTCGGCCCGGTCCACCTCGTCGATCAGCAACACCGGCGGGCGCTCGCCCTCTGCCCGGAGTGCGCGTAACAGCGGCCGCTCGAGCAGGTAGGACTCGCCGAACACGGAGCCCTCGTCCCCCTCGACGCCACCCTCGTCGGCCTGGACGGCGAGCAACTGCTTCGTGTAGTTCCACTCGTAGAGTGCGTTCTCGGCGCTCAGGCCCTCGTAGCACTGGAGACGTACCAGTTCGGTGTCGAACCCCTCGGCCAGCACCTTCCCGAGTTCGGTCTTCCCGCTCCCCGGGTCGCCCTCGACGAGGAGTGGTTTGCCCAGTCGCAGGGCGAGCAACACAGTCGTGACTATCTTGTCCTCTGCCACGTAGTCGGTCCGCTCGAAGGCCGCCCGGAGGTCCGCCTCCGAGAGGTCTGCGAACGGAGTCTGCCGGTCGTCGATGCCCATTGTGTGAAACGATGCGGTCGTTCGTGCGCTGTACGACGGGGAACGTGGGGCGGGGTCAGTCGGCCGCCGCGGCCCGCGAGAGCCGGTCGCCGACGGTCGAGAGCGCCCGCTCGGTGTAGACCTCGAGCAGGTGGGCGCGGAACTCACCGGACGCCTGCAGGTCGTCCATCAGGAGCGCCTCGTCGAGACCGTCGGTGGCCCTGTCGGCTGCGCCCTCGATGGTAGCCTCGGTGAGCCGTTCGCCGGTCAGCGCGTTCTCGACCGGTTCGAGTCGGGTCCCGTGGTCCACGGCGCCGTTCGCGCCGACGCGGGCCGACGTGACGGTGTCGCCGTCGAGTTCGACCTGGGCCGCCACGCCGATCATGGCGTAACCCGAGGACGGACTCGGCTTCTTGACGTACGCACCGGCCGCGTTCGATCCGACGACCGGCACCTCGACCGCGGTGAGGATCTCGTCGTGGGCCAGGTCGGTCGCGTACATGCCCAGGAAGTAGTCGTCGACGTCGATCCGGCGCTCGCCGTCGGGCCCCTGGGCCACGATGGTGGCGTTCGCCGCCAGGGCCGCGCCGGGCAGGTCCGAGGCGGGGTCGGCGTGGGCCAGGTTGCCCCCGACGGTCCCCATGTTCCGGACCTGCACGTCGCCGATGGCAGCCGTGGCCTCCGCGAGGGCCGGGGAGCCGGACTGAACGGCGTCCGAGTTGGCGACGTCCGCGTACGGCGTCGCCGCGCCGATAGTGACCGTCTCGGCGCCGCGGTCGATGCCACGCATCGCGTCGATGCCGCTGATGTCGACGACGACGTCCGGCGAGGCCAGCCCCGACTTCATCGTCGGGAGCAGGCTGTGGCCGCCCGCCAGGAGTTCCGTCTCGACGTCGGCGTTGTCGGCCAGCAGTTCGAGGGCGTGGTCGACGCTCTCTGCCTCGTGGTAGTCGAACTCGTCCGGATACATCAGTTCCCACCTCCCTCGCCCTGGGCCGCTCGCCACACCGTCTCCTCGGTCAGCGGCATGTCGATGTGGTCGACGCCGAACGGCTCGAGCGCGTCGCAGACGGCGTTGACGACCGCCTGCGGCGCGGCGATGGTGCCAGCCTCGCCGACGCCCTTGACGCCCAGCGGGTTGTGCGGGCTCGGCGTCTCGGTCGAGTCGGTCCGCATCTCCGGGACGTGCTCGGCCTTCGGGACGGTGTAGTCCTGCATCGATCCGGTCACGAGCTGTCCGTTGTCGTCGTAGACGGCCCCCTCGTACAGGGCCTGGCCGATACCCTGGGCGACGCCTCCGTGGATCTGCCCCTCGACGATCTTGGGGTTGATCTGGGGGCCCACGTCGTCGACGGCGACGTAGTCCTCGAACTCGATCTCCCCGGTGTTCGGGTCAACCTCGACGATGGCGACGTGGGTCCCGAACGGGAACACGAAGTTGTCGGGGTCGTAGAAGGAGGTCTCCTCGAGACCCGGTTCGATCCCGTCGGGAAGGTCGTGGGCGGTGTAGGCCTCGCCCGCCACGTCCTGGATGTGGACCGACCGGTCCGGGGCGCCCTCGACGTGGAAGGTGCCGTTGTCGAAGACGACGTCCTCCTCGTCCGCCTCGAGGTCGTGGGCCGCGATGGTGCGGGCCTTCTCGACGACCTTCTGTGCGCTCGTCACGAGGGCGCTCCCGCCGACCGCGGCGCTCCGCGAGCCGTAGGTGCCCATCCCCTGTGGGATCTCGTCGGTGTCGCCCTCGACGATCTCGATGTCGTCGTACGGGATGCCGAGTTCGTCGGAGACGACCTGGGCGAACGTCGTGCTGTGTCCCTGGCCGTGGCCGGAGGTGCCGACGAACGCCGTGACGCTCCCGGACGGGTGGACCCGGACGAGCGAACTCTCCCAGAGGCCGACCTGGGAGCCGAGTTGCCCGACCAGTTCCGAGGGCGCGAGCCCGCAGGCCTCGATGTAGTGCGAGAACCCGATCCCGAGGTACCGGCCCTCCTCGCGGGCCCGTTCCTGGCGCTCGCGGAACGCATCGTAGTCGACGAGGTCGAGGGCGCGGTCGAGCGTCTTCTCGTAGTCGCCGCTGTCGTAGACGACGGCGACCTCCGTCTCGTAGGGGAAGTCGTCCTCGTCGACGAAGTTCTGCCGGCGGAACTCGGTGACGTCCATCCCCACCTCCTTCGCGCCGAGGTGGGCCATCCGCTCGACGATGAACGACGCCTCGGGGCGACCGGCCCCGCGGTACGCGTCGACCGGCGGGACGTTGGTGAACGCGCCCGTGACGCTACAGTGGATTGCGGGCATGTCGTACTGGCCCGAGAGCAGGGTGCCGTAGAGGTACGTCGGCACGGCGGGGGCGAACGTCGAGAGGTACGACCCCATGTTCGCCTTCGTGTCGACGGCCAGGCCCGTGATGTACCCGTCCTCGTCCATGGCCAGTTCGGCCGACGTCTCGTGGCCGCGGCCCGGCGCGTCCGTGAGGTACGACTCCGTCCGCGTCGCCTGCCACTTCATCGGCCGCTCGAGTTCCTTCGCACACCAGGCGGTGATGGCCTCGTCCGGGTACGTGAAGATCTTCGAGCCGAAGCCGCCGCCCACGTCGGGCGCCTCGACGCTGATCTTGTGTTCCGGGTGGTCGATGACGCCCGCAAGCAACATCCGGTGGATGTGCGGGTTCTGGGACGTCAACCGGAGGTCGAGTTCGTCCGTACTCGGGTTGAAGTCCGCCACGGCCGCCCGCGGCTCCATGGCGTTCGGGAGGAGCAACTGGTTCTCGAGGTCGAGACTGGCCGTGTACGCCGCGTCCTCGAACGCCGCGTCGGTCTTCTCCTCGTCGCCGATCTCGAACGTGAACGCGACGTTGTCCTCGGCGTCGTCGTGGATGGTCGGCGCGCCGTCGGCCAGCGCCTCGGTCGGGCTCGTGACCGCGTCGAGGCGCTCGAAGTCGACGTCCACCGCGTCGGCGGCGTCGTGTGCCAGGTAGCGGTCCTCCGCGACGACGACCGCCACCGCGTCGCCCTGGTAGCGGACGCGGTCCTTGGCGACCATCGAGTGCGTGACCGTCTCGAGGTCCGGCAGGAGCCACCCGGTCGGAACGTGGAACGGCTCCTCGCCGGGCGTCTCGTCGCTGGCGAGGTCGTCGTAGGTGTACACGCCCAGGACGCCGTCCATCGCCTCCGCCTCGCTCGCGTCGACGCCGTTGATCCGGGCGTGGGCGTACTGGCTGCGGACCATCGCCACGTGGGCCATGTCCCGCTCGTCGATGTCGTCGGTGTAGACGGCGTCGCCGGTGATCAGCGCGGGGTCTTCGCGCCGCTCGACGGCCGAGCCGAGTATCTCCTCGGCGTCGACCTCGCTCCCGTCGACCGTCCGGATGCGATCGCTGGCCATCTCAGTCACCCCCCGTCTGTTGGGAGTGCATCTCCTCGGCGGCCGTCTGGACCGCGTTCACGATGTTCTGATAGCCCGTACACCGACAGAGATTCCCCTCCAGCGCCTCGCGGATCTCCTCGCTGTCGGGGTCGGTGTTCTCTTCGAGGAAGTCCGTCGCCGTCATCATCACTCCCGGCGTGCAGTACCCACACTGCAGGCCGTGTTCCTCCTGGAACCCGGACTGGATCGGGTGGAACTCCCCGTCCTCCGCGAGTCCCTCGACGGTCGTGACCTCGGCGCCGTCCGCCCGGACCGCGAGCATCGTACACGATTTGACCGCGTCGCCGTCCACGTGGACCGTACAGGCGCCGCACATGCTCGATTCGCAGCCGACGTTCGGACCGGTGTACCCGAGCTCTTCCCGCAACGCGTGTATCAGCAGGGTTCGCGATTCGACCGTCAGGTCGTGTGCTGTACCGTTTACCGTCAGCGTGATGTCGTGTTTTCCCATGCTTCGTGTGTCTCTCCTTCGTTCGTTCGCTCCGTTCCCGGGCTCGGGCTAGCTGCCAAGCCCCAGCCACCGCTTGATCCGCGCCACGATCCCACCGGACGAACCGCCGCCGGTCGAGGCCGACTGGTCGGCCGTCGAACCGACCGTCGCGTCGTCGCTCGTCCCCTCGTCGTTCGGCCCATCGTCGCCTGTCCCCTCGTCGCCGGCCGACTCCTCGAGTTCGAGTTCCGCGAGCCGGTCGTTGACTCCGGAGAAGAACCGCTTGACGACGCGGTTCGCCACGGGACCGATGACCCGCTGGCCCATCTGGGCTACCTTGCCGAACACGTCGGCTTCGGCCCACCACTCTACTTCGACGCCGCCGTCGGTTTCGTGGAGCTCCATCCCCGAGTTCATCTCGAACGAACTGCCCCCGGAGGACCCCTCGCCCGAGGCGTGCATCACCGGGAGTTCGCGCTTGTCGATGGTGACGACCGTCTCGAACGTGGGACTCACGCTCCCGACGCTCAGTTCCAGCAAGGCGGCGTAGTGACCGCCCTCGACGAACGCCCGGTCCTCGATGACCTCGGGGTCGGCCGTCGGTTCCGGCCGGTCCGACGACTCGACGTCCTCGCGGAGTTCGTCGAAGTCGACGTCCGGATCGTCGACTGCTACCAGGAACTGACACCCTGGAAGCGACTCCCGGATCAGTACCGGATCCGAGAGGGCCAACCAGACTTCGTCAATCGTCCGTTCTGTCAGCTCGAATGTGCCATTGAACTCCATGTTTGGACGTCTTCGCCACCTCTGTATGCTAGCAACTCTCGTACATGGTATAAAGTTTAGGATGATATTTTGAGGTGTAGATGTGATTAAATCATACGATGTACTTCTGGCGCCCGCACAAAGGAGAAAATAGAAAATTTGGGGACTTCTATTGTAAACACTAATGGTCCGAAGCGTAAAATGCTCTTTGGCCGTCTGGAAAGGGCGGTCGTCGGTGGTACGGACCAGTTGAACCGCGCCGCTACGGTGTGATGACGTCGTACGACCACGGCGACCTCCTCGACCGGGAGCGCGCCGTCGACTCCGTGGTCTTCGCGCTCACCGTCGTCGAGGGTGACGTGGGTGGCCGGGCCATCCTCCGGTCCAGCGACGACGCCGCGCTCGTCGAGACCGGCGAACGGGGCGTCCGCCAGGACGTGGACAGACCGAGCGACGTGACCGGGCGGCGTGACAGAGCGACCGGCGGACGCCGGCTGCCAGTGACGGAACCGCCGGTATGGAGCGTGTCGTCTACCGGATCCGGAACTGTCACCCGGTCGCGCTAGGGACTGTCGCCGCCGTCGGCCGCGACCTGTTCGCCGCTCGCGTCCGAATCAGTGCCGTGGGCCGCCGCGAGGAACTCCCGGCCCTCCTCGGTCTCGGCGATGAGTTCGTCGAGGATTTTGGCGTCGACGCCGTTCTTGTGCACGGTGGGCAACTGGGTGTTGTCGAACTGGGCGATGAGATCGCCGTGCTTCTTGAAGAACTCGTGGATCCACTGCTCGGCGCTCTCGCTAGAGGGGAACATCGAGAGGAACTGCCAGTGGTGGTAGCTATCGGCGTTGAAGAACGTGACGACGTGGGGGTCCTCCATCAGGTCCCAGTAGCACTCCTCCCAGCGCTGCTCGAAGTTGGGGTAGTGGAAGGCGATGCGGAAGAGATAGCGCTCGAACAGGGCGTCGTTCGGGATGGCGGGCTGTCTGAACACGTCCTCGTCCCGCATCTCGCGGAGTATCTCGTTGACCCGGTTGTGGGACAGCGAGATGTCGTACTCGGCTTCGAGTCTGTCACGGATCTCTCTGACCGATGCCGTCGGGTACTCGAGGCGCGTCCGGAGGATTACGAGGTCCCTGGCCGACAGGTCGGCCGAAAAGTCGGACTGTCGATTCATTACGTGATCCTATGGCACCAAGTGTTAAAGTTTTTCTCTCGCCCACCTTCGGAACCGGTTCTGGGAGCGAGACCGGCTGTAAAAGCTCGAAGTATCACACGTTCGCCCGACTCCGACACGTCTGCCCCGACCCCGGCACGTCTTTCCCGGGAGCCACTAACCGGATCGTTCGCGTCTCGCCGGACCAGGTCACTCGACGACCGTGTTACTCGACGACCGTGTTGATCGTCTTGGTGCGCGTGTACTCGTCGAGGGTCTGGAACGCGGTCTCGCGCCCGGACCCCGACTGCTTGTAGCCGCCGAACGGTTGGCCGGCCGGGAAGGTGTTGTACTGGTTTATCCAGATGTTCCCGGCCTCGAGGTCGCGGGCCGCCCGCCGCGCCCGGTTCAGGTCGTCGGTGACTATCCCCGCGGCCAGACCGAACGGGACGTTGTTCGCCTGCGCGATCATCTCGTCGTACTCGCTCCACTCGAAGAGGAGTTCGACCGGGCCGAATATCTCCTCCTGGGAGACGCGGTCCCGGTGGTCCACGTCGCGGATGACCGTGGGTTCGACGAAGAAGCCGTCCGCCAGCGCCTGGTCCGACGGGAGGTTACCACCGACGAGGACCTCGGCGCCGGCCTCGCGAGCGAGCGTGATGTACTGGTCCGTCCGATTGACCTGCGCCTGGGTGACCTTCGGGCCGAGGTCGGTCGACTCGGACAGGGGGTCGCCGATGGTCAGTTCGTCGATCGCCGTCAGGAACCCGTCCACGAACTCGTCCGTCAGGTCGGCGTGGACGAACAGCCGCGACCCGGCGCAGCAACACTCCCCCGTGTTGAAGAACATCGCGTCCATCGCCACGTCGACAGCGGTGTCGACGTCCGCGTCGGGGAAGACGACGAGGGGGCTCTTGCCGCCCAGTTCCAGGGTGAGGTCGGTTATCACGTCGGCCGCTTCCTTCATCACGCCGCGACCGACCTCCGTCGACCCCGTGAACGCGAGTTTCGGGACGTCCGCGTGCCTGACCAGCGGCGCACCCGCCTGCGTCCCGTACCCGGTGACGACGTTTACCACCCCGTCCGGGATCAGGTCGTCCACCTCGCGGACCAGCTCCAGCACGGACAGGGGCGTCTGCTCGGCGGGCTTGAGGACGACCGCGTTCCCGGCCGCCAGGGCCGGTGCGAGCTTCCACGCCGCCATCAACAGCGGGAAGTTCCACGGGATTATCTGGCCGACCACCCCGTAGGGCTCGCGGATCGTCTCGACGTGCTGGTCCGCGCGACTCGGCGGCGTCCGGCCCTCGTGGACGCGAAGGGCGCCGCCGAAGTACCGGTAGTGGTCGACGGCGAGTTCGACGTCCGTCCGCGCCTCGCCGATCGGTTTGCCGTTGTCGAGCGTGTCCAGCCTGGCGAACTCCTCGGCGCGGGCCTCGATGCGGTCGGCTATCTCCAGGAGGACAGACTGACGGTCGGCCGGGTCGAAGTCGGACCAGTACCGGTCGTAGCCGCGCCAGGCGGCCCGAACGGCCCGGTCGATGTCCGCCGCGTTCCCCGACTGTACCTCGGCGAGCGCGTCCCCGGTCGTCGGATCGACCGTCGAGAACGTCTCGCCGGAGTCGCTGTCGACCCACTCGCCACCCACGTACAGTTGCAGGGGGTCTGTCGGCACGAGATCCGCGGCAGTCTCCTGGTGGCGCCGGATCACCGATTTCCTGTCTGTCTGCACTCCCATGGGTTGCCACATGTGTACGTAACGCAGGCGTATTGACTTTGGGATCCCGCAACATGGTACTCATCACGAGTACAAGGTAGTTTGAACGGGGGAAAAATAATCACGCTTTAGGCGCCGAAAAGCTTACAAAATAATCTGCCGTTGGTGGGAACGCGAGAGTCATGCCAGACGAAGACATGGAGGACTTTCTCATCCTTCGCGAACTGGACGAACCGATATCGCGTGAGGACCTGGCCGCGGCCGCCTCGGAGTCGGAGAAAACCCTGGAATCGCTCCGGGACGAGGGAACGGACATCCAGTGGATCTCCTCCGAGGTGCTGGCCGAGGACGAAGGCATCGTCGGGACGTTCTGTCACTACCGGGCAGAGAGCGAGGAAGCGGTTTACGAACACGGCGAACGGGCCGGATTGCCTGTGACGAACGTCACCAGACGGGCCAGTCCCCTGGAAGGCGAGTGGCACGCGGCATGAACGTCGGGGACGCCACGTCGCGGATCCGCCGGGACGCGTACACCGGCGAGAACAGGTGCACGCCGTGTACGGTCCTGAACCTCTGCATCGCGGGTGGACTGTCGGCCGTCGCCACCGTCGCGGGGTCGCCGTTGCTCGGCGGCGTCGTGTTCGCCGTCGGCACACTGGCCATCTACGCTCGTGGATACCTCGTCCCGGGCACGCCGACGATGACGGAACGGTACCTCCCCGCGTCGCTCCAGCGACGCCTCGGGAAGGAGCCGGTCGCGGACGACGCTGTGTCGCCCCCGGCGGCCGACGACAGGGGGCTTGCCCCGCTCGTCGATGCCGGCGTGCTATCGCGCGACGGCGACGAGGCGGTGCTCACCGCGGCGTTCGGTACCGACTGGCGAGAGCGGACGGCTGCGGTGGTCGAACGCGGGGTCGACCCGACGGACGTGCGGACGCTGTTCGACGCCGAGTCCGTCTCCCGACACGGCGACCTGTCGTTCGTCGTCGACGGCACCTCGTCCGTCCGATGGGGGTCCGAGGCGGCGCTCGCCGCGGACGTGGTCGCCGCGGCCATGCTTCGCGACCGCCACCCGGCCTGGGAGTCGGCCGACGTCGACCGGCGCCGGTCCGTGCTGCGTGGCCTCCGGCTCTGTCTCGAAACGTGCCCGGCCTGCGGCGGCGCGGTCGCTGCCGACGAGCGCCGGGTCGACCCGTGCTGTAACAGGCCGCACCTCGTCGCCGAGTCGGTCTGTGTGGACTGTGGCGCCGTGCTCGGCGACGCCGCCGTGGTGGCGGAGGGGGCAGAGAGCGTCCGACGGGAGCTGTTATAACTATGAGCAACGACACCGTACCGACGAGCGAATCGCATCCCGAACACCACTGGAGCGACCGATGAGTGACGACCTCGGCCTGCCGAAGGTCGGCCCGGGCGCGGACGATGACGACGAGGCGGACGGTGACGGCGACCAGCCGACGTCGACCGTGGAGTACCTCGACTACCGGGTCGTCGAGGTGAACGACTGGGACGTGGCGGAGGACGACGTCTTCGAGATGGCCGCGGGCGCGGACCTCCCCGAGTCTCAGTACGGCGTCATCGAGGTCGACCGCGGCGAGTCGCTGTTGCGCTCCGCCGAGGAGCACGACCTCTCGTGGCCCTTCCAGTGTCGATCCGGCACCTGCGCCCGGTGTGCGGGCGTCCTGGTCGACGGCGAGGCGGAGATGGACATGAACCTCTTTCTCGAAGACGAGGAGGTCGAGGAGATGAACATGCGACTGACCTGTACCTGTTTCCCGGAGAGCGACCACGTCCAGGTGGTCTTCAACGCGATCCAGATGGACTACGTCCGGGACGTCGCGCAGAATCGCGGGTAACACCGGCCGGGTGCCGCCACTGCGGTCGAACGGGCGGGCTCGTCGTCCCGCCGACGACGCCCCAGCCGACGACGCCGCGCCGGCGCCGACTCGGGCGGCGCGACTCACCCGTCGTCGAGTTCGCGCACCGTCTCGACGGCCCGTGCGACGTCGTCGTACCGACTGATGTGGTCGCCGTTGACCTCCGCGTGCAGCCGTTCGACCGCCGATCGGAGGCGGTCGAAGGAGGTGACCGCCGTCGGCTCCACGCGAGCGACACGAGCGAGGGTCGTCGCGGCGACCCGGCGCACCTGCACGGAGCCGTCACCGAGCGCCGCCTCCGCCGCCAGGACCGCCTCCGGAAACGACGACGGCGCCTCGATCACGACCGCCCCGAACAGCCCGAGAACCGCGGATCGCGACTGGCCCGACCCCTCCCGGACCCGCGAGGCGACCGGGCCGTCGGCCACGCCGACCGCGCCCGGGTCGCGTTCACCGACCCGGGTCAGCGCGCGCACCGCGGCGACGTTCGTCGCGGGCGTCCCGTCGGACTCGAGGAGCGCGACGAGAGCGGGGACCGCCGGATCGACTGCCTCCGGCGCAGACTCGGCCAGTTCCGCGAGTGCGATGGCGCCGTTCAGTCGGACGGCGCCGTCGTCGTGGTCCAGGAGTGCTGTCAGCCGGTCACAGAACGGTTCGACGGTCGACGGGTCCCCTTCGGCCGCCGCACGATAGGCACGCGCGGCGTCGACCCGTTCCCGCCGGTCACCGCGTTCGAGAGTCCGGTCTATCCGATGTATCACCCCGGCGAGCGACTCCGGTTGGGCTTCGACGACGCGTTCGAGTGAGATTTCTGTCGCCATGGTCTGGGTGGTCGCGGCCCGGTCGCGAATGCATCCGGTACCGCAGCGGCGGTTGTCCCTACTCTTCGAGCGATACCGCCACGAATCTATCGCCACGAGTCTACGGCCACGAATCTATCGCCGCGACGGCGTCGAGAGTCCGTCCGGAGCCGGCGCCCGACTCGCCTCCCTGGACTCAGGCGTCGAACTGGTCGTCGAGTGTGTTCCCGAGCGAGACGGTCACGTTCTTCACCTGCGTGTAGCGGTCGACGGCCTGCAAGCCCTTCTCGCGGCCGATGCCGCTGTCCTTGTAGCCACCGAACGGGGCCTGGGGGAACGTGGCGGGGTACTCGTTGACGCTCACGCTTCCCACCTCGAGACCGGCGGCGACCCGATGGGCGCGGCCGAGGTCGTTCGTCCACACTGCGGCGTAGAGGCCGTACTCCGTGTCGTTGGCGCGCCGGACGACCGCCGCATCGGTCTCGAACCGGTGGGCC
>CAZGAX010000015.1:0-42288 GCA_964523745.1 uncultured Halobacteriales archaeon
AGTACGGGCTGGAGGACGCCTACATCTCGATCCACGAGTCGCTGAAACACGCCGGAATCGACCAGCGCGTCGACGTCGAGCGGGTCTGGCTCCACTCCGAGAAACTGGCCGACGGCCACGACGGCGAACTCGACGACGTCGACGGCATCGTCGTGCCGGGCGGCTTCGGCGCCCGAGGCACCGAAGGGAAAATCGAGGCCATCCGGTACGCCCGGGAGAACGACCTGCCCTTCCTCGGACTCTGCCTGGGCTTCCAGCTCGCCGTCGTCGAATACGCCAGGAACGTCCTAGACCTGGCGGGGGCTCACTCGGCCGAACTCGACGAGGAGACGCCCTACCCGGTCATCGACCTGCTGCCCGAGCAGAAGGACCTCGAAGACCTCGGCGGGACGATGCGGCTGGGGGCCCACGTCACCGAAATCGAGGAAGGGACGCTGGCCCACGAACTGTACGGCGACACTTCCTGTACGGAACGACACCGCCACCGCTACGAGGTCAATCCCGAGTACATCGACGACCTGGAAGCGTCGGGGATGGTGTTTTCGGGCACGTCGGGCAACCGGATGGAGATCCTCGAACTGCCCGACCACCCCTACTTCGTCGGCACCCAGTTCCACCCCGAGTTCCGGTCCCGCCCCACGAGGGCGAGCCCGCCGTTCGTCGGACTGCTCGAAGCGATCCTCGACCAGCAGGAGGCGGGCACCGACGCGGGAGACGAAGCCGGCGTGCCGGCTGGAGGTGACGACTGATGGTACAACCCGAAGAATTCGTCGCGGAGAAGGTAGACGAGATCGAGAGCGAAGTCGGCGACGCCCACGCCGTCATCGCGCTCTCCGGTGGCGTCGACTCCTCGACGGCAGCGGCACTGGCCTACGAGGCCATCGGCGACCAGCTCACCCCGGTCTACGTGGACACCGGCCTGATGCGCAAGGGCGAGACCGACCAGATCAGGGAGACGTTCGACTACATGGACTCGCTGCAGGTCGTCGAGGCTCAGGACCGGTTCCTCGGTGCCCTCGAAGGCATCACGGACCCGGAGGAAAAACGCCACGCTATCGGCGAGCAGTTCATCCGGGAGTTCGAGACTGTCGCCCGGGAGGTCGACGCCGACTACCTCGTCCAGGGGACCATCTACCCCGACCGCATCGAGAGCGAGGGGACCATCAAGTCCCACCACAACGTCGGCGGCCTGCCGGATGTCATCGACTTCGACGGCATCGTCGAGCCGATGCGTGACCTCTACAAGGACGAGGTCCGCGAGGTAGCTCGACACCTCGATCTGGAGGAGATCGTCGCCGAGCGGATGCCGTTCCCGGGGCCGGGCCTGGCGGTGCGAATCATCGGCGAGGTGACTGAGGAGAAACTGGCGGTGGCCCGCGAGGCCAACCACGTCGTCGAGGAAGAACTCGAGGAGTACGACCCCTGGCAGGCACTGGCGGCGGTCATCGGCAAGGCGACCGGCGTCAAAGGCGACAACCGGGTCCACGGCTGGGTCGTTGCGGTCCGCTCCGTGGAGAGTCGCGACGGCATGACCGCCCGGGCCCAGGAGATCGACTGGCAGACCCTCCAGCGCATCCAGAGTCGCATCACCGGCGAGAACGAGAACGTGGCCCGGGTTCTCTACGACGTGACGCACAAGCCCCCGGCCACTATCGAGTACGAATGAGAGCGCGTCTCGCACAGACGTCCGGGAGACAAGACACATACACCCCGACGCAGAGAGGTGTACCATGAACGCAATCGTCGCCGGGACGGACGACCACGACATCGCCGCTGCGCTCGAGGCCGAGGGAATCGAGGTGGCCCGCGTCGACGTGGCCAATCGGCCCGCGCTGGAAGACGCCGGCGTCCTCGAGGCGGAGACGTACGTCCTGACGGAGGTCCAGCAAGCGACGTCTATCTCGGTCGCTCTCGACCTCAACGACGACCTGCACGTCGTCGTCTACGCCGACGAATCTCTGCCGGACTTCGCCCGTGGTCAGGCCGACCTGGTCGTGGATCCCGAGTTGCTGGACACGGCGGCCGTCGCTGAAGAGATCGGTCGGGAGTAAGAGGGGATGAGAGTCGGGTTTCTTCGATAACCTACCCCAGTATGAAATTCCTCCGGAGGAAATTAGTGCGCTGAAGCGCCGAAGAGCGCGTACGAGAAACCTAGAAAACACCTACGTTGGACTCGGAAATCGGCGAACCGTGGGCCACCGACGGCCCTACACGCCTTCGATAGTCGAGCGGTAATCGCTGATCTCGTCGCGGGCCGTCTCGATGGTCGCGGCGACGTCGTCGGACACCTCGGTCTGGATGGAGTCGAGGGCCGTCTGGATCCGGGCCAGCCGGCCGTGGTCCGGGCCGTGTTCGCCCTCGGACAGGTCGTGCAACTGGTCGGCGAGGTCGTCGAGTCGGTCGCTGGCGTCGGCGTCGGCGGCGTCGGTCGCCGCGTCGGCGAGCAAGTCCCCGGCAGTAGCGAGTTCTTCTCGTGTCATACGTAAGCGTCGGAACGACGGAGCGAAAACCGTTTTGGTCGACGTCAGTCCTCGACCAGCGGGACACAGCGCACCGGAATGTCGGCTTCCAGCAGGAGGTTCTGGGCAGTACTGCCGAAGACGACCTTGCCGACCGGCGAGCGCTTGCGAATGCCGATGACGTACTCGTCCGCGTTCCACTCGTCGGCGGCCGCCAGCAGGTCCTCGACCGGTTCGTTTCCGCGAATGAACTGGTGGCGCTCGGTGACGCCTTCCAGGCCGTCTTCGAGCACGTCCAGGGCCGTCTCGCCGTCGGCCACCGCGTCGTCCGAGGTTTCGTCCCCACCCACGAGCGAGTTCATGATGTACACCTCGTCGTTGGGGTCGAGGCTCTCCTGCAGGTACGACAGGATGTGCTCGCTCGATTCCACGCTGTCGGTGCCTACGAGCAGGCGTGTCATGTCTCCGACTTCTACCGGCGACGGGATAAAAGTACACTGTCACGTACGAACCCACCGTACGCCATCACCGACGAGTTCCCCCTCGTCCGTCCCGGTCACTCATGGTCGAACGGAGATAGTGTCGTGACGTGGGGCTTCTAGTGGTCCGGGGTCCAAGCCGGTGTATGGACGGCAAGACGGCGGTTCTGACGGGAGCCGACGCGGAGCCAGGTGCCACAGTGGCCAGGGAATTCGCGGCGGCCGGCGCTCAACTCGTGCTCGGTGGTCGGGATGGCGATACCCTCGACGGCGTGGCAGCCGACTGCGACGGGACGCCGCCAACCACGGTGCGGACCGACGTGCGCGACGAGTTCGACGTCGAACGCCTTCTGGAGACTGCAGCCCGGGAAGGGGAGACGATCGACGTGGTCGTCCCGGCCGCCTCAGTTCGTCACGGTACCGCGGGGAAGACGCCGCTGCCCGGTGACTCGTACGCGGCGATGGACGACCACCTCCGGACGAACGTCCGTGGCGCGTTCGCCACAGTCCGCGAGGCGGTGCCCCACCTGGCGCCGGACGCCCGGGTCCTCGTCCCCGTGACGGCCGAACTCCGGGAAGTCAGCCCTGGCGGCGGGTCCTACGCCGTCTCGCAGGCCGCGACACTGGCACTCGCCAGGGGCTTTGCCGCCGACCTCTCCCAGACGGTCGCGGCGGTCGACATCCGGGCTGTGGATCCGGATGGCGTGGCTTCGCTGCTCTGCTGGGCAGCTACCGAGGCGGACGCCGACGCCATCGACGGTGGCCTCCTAGACCCCGCAGACCGGCCCGTCGACGCCTGACTCTCGCCTCTGCTACCGCGACGCTCCACCGATCGACACCTTTATCCGGCCGCTCCGGAGAAAAGAACACGAATGCCTATTAACACAGAAGTAGGAATTAATAACATGGGCCGGGGACGTTCGCTGCTCGGGCTGGCGGGGACGGTGCTACTCGTCGGCTTCTCGGGCCTGGCGGTCGCCGGCGGCGTCCTCAAGGTGCTCGCCGTGGCGTGGGTGGCCTACGTGGCGATGGCGGCGGGGGCCGTCCTCGGGGCGCGGGCGTCGACAGCCTACCCCCGGCGGCTGGTCTGGGGCTACGGCCTGGCCAGCGGCGCCATGGTGACCAGCGCGTCGGTGTTCCTCCTTCCCCAGGCCATCGGTCTGGATCCCAGGGTTGGCGGATTCGGCGTCGCTGCCGGCCTGCTGGTCGGCTACGGCGCCCACGTCGTCGGCCACCGGCTCTCGCACGTCGACGTCGGCCTCGACCTGACGGCGGCCCAGATCACTGCCCACGCACTGTCGGCCGGACTGATCATCGGGCTGGTCTACGGTTCGATGCCCGAACTCGGGTTGCTGCTCGGCCTCGCCATCGTCTCGCACAAGGGCCCCGCCGGCTACGCCGCCGCCCACCGGATGAAGACGGGCGACAAACCAATCTCGGCACTCTTGCTGCCCTCGGCAGGCGTCGGGCTGACGGCCATTCCGGCGGCACTCCTGCCGATGCCGAGCGTTGCCTGGCTCAACGCGGCCATCTTCGGATTCGCCGCCGGCGTCTTCCTCCACGTGGCGATGGACTTCCTGCCATCGTGTGAAATCGGCGGCGAGGTCGACGAGGTGTGTGGGCTCTCGGAACACTCCCACGAACTGCTGGACAAACTCCGAATCCACGCGGTCGCCAGCACCTCGCTGGGTGGCGTCGCGGTGTTCGTCGCCTGGCTCGCGATCTAGAGCTCCCGCCGGGTTTCGGGGTCGTCGAGGTCCCAGAGTACCGCCGGCAGGAAGGCGTCGAGGTTGTCGACCACCTTCCGTTCGCTCACGTCCAGGCCGTCGCAGTGCTCGTGGGCCTCCTCCCGGACGCCGACGTGGATGTCTCCGTCCTCGACGGTGACGTGCAGGGGGAAGACCGAGCACCGCGCCGGCTTCCAGTCGTGCTCGGCGTGGAGCGAACAGAGGCCGTCCTCCCGGAGGAAAAAGCAGGCTTCGCCGTCCGGGCCGGTGTGGTCGTGGTCCTTCGATTCCTTGCGGACGAAGTCCTCGCCGCGGACCTGCGTGGTCGACTCCGAGAGCGAGGCACAGCCCGCAAGCTCCAGAAAGTCCGGTTCGTACAGCAAGACGCCGTGGTGACAACACCAGGTGCACTCGTCGACGCATTCGAACGTCAGGTCCGGGTCGAAGTCCACCACCGCCTCCTTGCCGGGGTGGACTTCGACGCGCGGCGAGCCCTCTGTCGACACGTCGCCGGCTTGGAGTCGGACGGCGAAAAATCCCGCGTTCCGCCGTGCTCCCCGCTGCGTAACCGACTGGCCGCCGCTCAGACCCGGCTCGGTTGTGCTTCGGGGTGGCGCCACCGCGACCAGGCCGACGCCAGCACGACGAGCACCGCCGGGACGAGGGCCTTGAGGTAATCACTCTGGAGCATCGCGTCTGGCATCGTCACGAACAGTCCGATGCCGACAGCGAGGAGGGCGAGGAAGCCCGCAATCTCGTAGAGGCCGCGGACTAGGACCAGCTGGAGGGACATGTGAACCGATAAGTACCTCTCTATAACTTATAGTTTGTGAACTTATCCGGGGAAACCCGGACTGTAGACGTGCGACGGGAGCGATCCTGCTAGTTGTATTCACGCCACCGGTACCCACACTCCTGACATTTGAAAAAGCGCGTCGGCGGTTCGTCGGCCGAGGCGGTCTGTTTGATGGTGTACCAGGCCTTGCCGTGGCCGCACTCGTCACAGGTGACGTCGTTGGCAGTCGGCTTGCCCTCGAAGTCGGCGCCCTCTTCGGTTTCGATGACCTCTTCGCCCGATTGTTCCTCAGTGGAGACGAACTCCGCCGCCCTGTCCTGGTCCTTCGCGACTCGGTTCCCACACTCGGAGCAGACCATCACGTCGCCGTCGGCGTGCATCAGCGAGCCGCAGTCCTCACAGAACTGCATACCCTCCGGTAGTGGGTCCGGGCCTAAAAGTCACTCCTCATCCAGCGCCTGTTGCTCGGCCACGATTGGGCAGTCGACGACCCTGACGTGCTCCACGTCCGGGAATTCCAGGATTTCGGTGCCCTCGTGGGTGCAGGACACCTCCGGCGGGCCGGTGAAGTACTCGCACTGCTCGCAAAACCGGTGTTTGGACACCTCGGCGTAGGTCCGCTTGCGGGCCTCGGCGACCGAGCCCCGGGCCTGGGCCGCCGACAGTTGCTCCCAGACCTCCTCCGGGTCGACGTCGCCCAGTTCGACCCGCTGGAAAGCGCTATCGGGTGACTCGAAGGGGTCGCCGGTCCGGCCCTCGTCGGGGTCTGCGTCCTGACTGCCCACGGTGTTTGGGTCGGGACCGGTCCCGACGTTCCCCAGCGGGTCAGCCTCGGGGTCCCGGTCCATCGACCGCTCGGACCACTCATCGTCGGGTCCACCGGGCGGGTGCCAGCCGACGTCTTCTTCGTCTTCGTCGTCCCGGGCCCCGGTCCCCACGTCGCCCCGGTCGTCGAGGTGGTCGAACGGGTCTCCCTCGCGGTCACCGACGTCGGCCGAGAGGCTCTCGAACGGGTCCTCGTCAGTGGATTCACTCTGCGCGTCCTCGTCTTCGTCGTCGCCGTCGGTCATCGGTGGTCACCGGACTCGAGTTGCGAGGCGACGAGCAACTGGGGCTTGCCGAAGAAGCCCCTCGACGGCTCGACGTTGGTCACCGTGGCGTGGCAGTGGGGACACTCCGGCTCTGCCAGGAGCGCGATTTCGACGCCGTTGCCACAGCTCTCGCACTTCGCACGGGCGACGTCGGCCTCGGCCGCCGCCCGCTTGATCCGTTCGAGGGCAGCGGCTTCACCGTCTGATTCGAAGGCCTCTCGCAGGTCGCTGACAACCCAGGCTACCGTTTCGACGCGTTCCTGGAGGTCTCCGAGTTCGGCCTCGAACTCGTCTGCGGCTTCGTCCTGGTCGTCACTGACGGCTTCGAGGTCGTTTTCGAGGGCCGCGACGGCGTCCTCCAGGTCGACGACGCGCTGACCGAGGGCGTCGACGCGCTGTAAGCCCTCGTGGCTGTGGTCTCTCGGCGCCTTCCCGTCGGCCTCCTGTTTGACCTGGATCACACGGTCGCGGACGTCCTCGAGCTTGTCCCGGAACTCCGACCGGACGGTGGCGATGCGCTCGTCGACGTCTCCGGCGGCCTCGGCGTCTCGCTCGTCGAGCGCCGCTGCGACGGCTTCGTCGATCCGGTTCCGAAGGACGGCCTCGATGCGGTCGTCGACGAGGGATTCGAGGCGTTCGTCGAGGGTGGCGTCGACCTGCTCGGTGACGGAGGGCTCGACGGCTTCACGGACGAGCGCCGCGTCGACGGGCCGCTCGCCGTTTTCGGGGTCGCCCTCGATAGCGGCGGTCGCCCGGTAAGAAGAGAGCAACTGGACGAGCAGGGTCTCGCGGTCGAGGTCGAGTTCGGCGGCGCGCTCGTCGAGCCAGTCGTCCAGGTCCGCAGGCAGACTCACCGTCACCGACCCGTCGTCAGTCGACTCGCTCGCCATTGTGACACCGTTTTCTCAAGCTGATAGTTAAGCGTTTGCCGCCCATTTCGAGAAACGATAGAGGGCGAGGGGCCGGTCGACGGCCGATTCAGCGGATCTTCCGGACGTCGCTGATGTCGAAGCCCGCCTCCCCGAGGTCTGTCTCGAACGTGACGATGTTTTCCTCCTCGATCTGCGAGAGGACGCCCCGGAACTGCTGGACGACGAGGGTCCGGGCCCGGGTCGAGCCGCCGGTCTCCCAGTTGAACGTCATCGTCCCGTTGCAGGCGTCGACGAGCTGGCCCAGTTGCGTGTCCGACAGCGTGTCGTGGTTGACGTGCAGGAGGATGAGCGCCCCAGTCGTAAGCCGCCTTCTGGATGCCCCTGACCAGGTACGTGACGTCCGACCACTCGATGTCCTCGCCCAGGGCGCCGGCCAGGTCCGACAGCGAGTCGATGACCACCAGATTTCCGGGGGCCCGACTGCTCAGCTCCCGTCCCAGGGCGCTCAGCAGGCCCTCGCGTTCCTCGTGGCGCTTGCGGAGGTTCTTGATGTCCGGCGCTTCCGAGGCATACCAGTCCCGGGGCACCGGGCTGACGTGGAAGTACTGCCGGGAGAGCGACTGGAACTCGATGGCGTCGAGTGCCGAGTCGACGATCTCGTCGTCCATCGCCATGCCGATTTCCTCGTCGAGCTGGTCGGCGTCGGCCGTAAACGACAGGTAGTGGACCTCGTCGGGCAGCGCCGACGCGTCCGCCAGGTCGCCGTAGTGCAGGTCGAACAGTTCGTGGCCCTCGTTGGCGAGGCTGTTCATCACCGCGCTGGTGTACATGAACTCCCTGGCGCCGGCTCCGGCTTCACCCGAAAGCAAGACGACGCTACCCGGCGGTGCACCCCCGTCGATGACGCTGTCGAGCCGGCTGATGCCGAAAGGGAGGCGCTCCATACCACCACCTGTTCGTGTGAGTCCTTAAAGGTCATTCGGCGGTGTCGCCGGGTTCTGGTCTACTCGACCGTTGCACCACGGTTTCGGGGCTGAACCGTCCGCACCCGACCACCGACGCCGACAGCTTCGAGCGCGTCCTCGGCGGCCGCGACGGCCTCGTTGACGACGTCTGCGTGGGTCACGCCGTACACCGTCGGGCCCCAGGACGACTGGCCAGCGCCGGCGATGGCCCGCGACTCTCCCAGGGCCTCGATCAGTCGGCCTGCCGGCGGGCGGTAGACGCCGCCCTGCTCGTCGGCGTACCAGGCGCCGTTGAGCCGGCCGAGTCGCGCCGCCGCGTCGCCGAACGCCCGCCAGTCTCCCTCGCTCGCCGCCGGAAGCAGCCGCCGCGTCAGGAGCACCGCTATCTCGTCGGCGATTCCCGGGTCGGCCCGCTCGACGACGGTCCGCATCCGCTCGTCTTCGGGCCGGCCGCTCGGCCCGGCTTCCGCGTCGGGGGTCACCAGGACGAACCGCCAGTCGGCCGGGAGGTCGTGGGCGGCGACCGGTTCAGGGACGGTCCAGGACCCACGGTCTGGCGGGGCCGTCGTGAACCGCTCGGTGGGGTGGCCGGCGTCGACGACGAACCCACCCCGCTCGAACGTGGCGACGCCGACGCCGCTGCGGCCACCCCGGCCGATGGCCGGCGCCAGTTCCCGTGGATCGACGGCCTCGTCGTGGGCCGCCGCGATGGCCACCAGGGCCGCCAGCGAGAGCTGCGTCCCGCTGCCGAGGCCGACGTGGCGTTCGAACCGCTCGTGGACCGTGACCTCGGCGCCTGGCACGCCCAGCAGGTCGACCGCTTCGGCGCAGTACGCCTCGACCGCCGGGTCGTCACAGCGAAGGCCGTCGGCCGGTTTGGCCTCGATGACGACCCGGGGCTCGTCGAGCGCCAGGCCCACGCCGCCGTAGAGGCGGTCGTGGGCCAGCGCCAGGTTCTGGAAGCCCAGGTGGAGCCGTGCGCCGGTCTCGACGGTCGCCATTTCGGGTGTGAGTTTCGCCCCGGCGGGCAAGAAGCCCGTGGACGGCGGCGGGAATTGACGCTAGCGGAGTCGCGCGGATACTCCGGCCCAGGAATCACGCCGAATTTCGACCGCCGGGAAGGGCCCCGAATCACCCTCCCTGCGGCGGCGTCGCCGATTTGCTATAGCGTTTATTGGTTTATTTATTGACTGTTCGCCGCGAATTGGGTCGGTACTCGACCCGGGGCCACGCCGTCCGTCCGCTACGTCCCCGGCGCGTAGCCGAAGGGCGACCCCCGGCGGTGACACTCGGTCAGCAGGACGAACATCGCCTGTGACCAGTTGAGGTGGCTATTCCAGCGAACGTTCCCGTCACCGTCGACGCGTTCGGGAAGGAGGCCGCCGGCCGTTCGCCACTGCTCAGCGTGAGAGAATACGTAGTCGCTGACAGCGTTCGGGTCCCGGCCCTCCTGCCACCGGGCGACGTCGGCGTAGGCCTCACAGAGCGGCCAGCCGCCGTCCTCGTCGGAGTCCGAGGGGGTGTAATCGTCGCCGGGATACCGGTCGAGACAGGGCGTGTTCGAGGCGACCCAGTCTGCGTGGTCCGTCGCGTCCAGCGTCGAAGAGAGTTCGGCGTCGGCGGCGTCCATCACGTTCCACGGCCAGTGGGCCATGAACGCGGCGGCGTCGGGCTTGTCGTCGCGGCTGGCGTCCCACTCGGGGCTGTCGACGCTGACGACCACGTCGCCGTAGCTCGTCGACTTGTAGAGGTAGGCGTAGAAGTTCGAGGCCCACTCGTCGGCGGTGTCCCGGCACGTCTGGGCGAAGGACGACTCGCCGTAGGCGTCGGCCAGCTCGGCCATACACCGGAGGCCGGCGATGGCCGCCGCACAGCCCTCCGAGGAGTAGCCCCACTCCTCTTCCCAGGGGTCGTTGTGCTTGTCGACCATCCCGTAGCCGTTGTCGTAGCGCTCGATCATGAACTCCGCCGCCAGCTTCGACATGGCGTAGTGGTCGGTGAGTATCGACGAGGAGGACGACCCGCCGTCTATCTCCTGCCAGCAGAGCCAGTGGGCGTAGATCGGCCCCGCCGTCTCGTCGATCTGGATCATCTCCCAGTTCTTCGTGCCGTCGACGTGGTAGTTCTGCCACCACGTCCCCTTGCGGTTTACCCGGTCGTCGCCGTCGCCGTCCAGGGGACCGGCGGTGTCCCACCAGTAGTCCGACTTGATCTGGGCGTCGTCCAACCACGAGAGGGCCGCCAGCGCCTCGTCGTGGGCGCCGGCGGACAGCCAGGCCTGGATCATGATGGTCTGGTCCCGGGGCCAGACGTAGGTGTACTGGTCGCCGTGGGGTTCGAACAGGCCGGCGACGGTCGGCCCCGTCGAGTCCTGGGTACACTTCATCGCCGTCAGCGACAGTTCGTACATCGCGTCGGCCGTCGCGTCGCCGGTGGGCGAACTCCGCACGCTGCCGTGCCAGTTCTCCCAGGCGGTCTCGTGGTCACTCGCTTCTGCGGCGTAGCCGGCGTCGAGCGACGCGACGGCGTTGTCGATGGCCGCCTGTTCACTCGTCCCGAAGCCGAACACCGTCTCGAAGGTGATGTCGGTATCCGTCGAGACCCACAGGCCGACGGCGGTGTCCACGTTGCCGCTGTTGTAGGTGTTCGTGGTGATCCACCCGTCGTTTTCCTCGTAGACGTCCGTCCAGGCAGACTTGTCCGAGCCAGACCCGCCCTCGACGCCGATCCGCTGGCCGTCGAAGCCCGTCTTGCCCGTCGAGGGACGGTGCTGCCCCATCGCGTAGTAGTAGGAGCCGTCCGTGGCGACCAGCAGGTCGTACCCACCACCGGTCGTCTTCCACGCTTCGTCGCCGTCCCCGGCGCTTCCGCCCGAATCGACTGCCGGATTGGCAAGCGTGTAGACCGAGTGGGCGTTGGCCTGGTCGAACGTCACCCTGTTGCGGACGTGCAGTGCCGGCCGGTTCGGACTGACGAGGACGTCCTGGTACGTGTCGGCCCAGTAGCCCGAACCGAACTGGTACCAGTTGTGGATGGTCACTTCCGGCACGCGACTCGACGCGTATGACACCTCGCTTCCGGCGGCGTCGTTCCGACAGTCGAGCGTCTCGCCGAGGTCGTCGTCCCACAGCATCAGGTGGACGTCCCGGAGGTGTTCGTGGTCGAACCGGGTCGCGACCACGTCCTCGAGAAGCGCCCCGTACCACGACTCGTCCCCGTAGCTCGGATACTGGTTGATCGCACCGGCGACGTCGCCCGTGCCGGTGGGCGCACCGACGACGGCGTCCTTGTCGCTGTTCGCGTAGTTCTCCCCGGCGAGTGCAGGCGTCGACAGCGTCGTCAACAGACTTCCGGCAGCGACGGCGCCACCGACACTTTTCAGTACCGTGCGACGCGGTAGTTTGTTCCGCATTATCGTACCTCGTGCTAACTCCTCATTCTCGCCGTATTTATTCTTTACTCAATTTTGCGTAAACTTTCTAGACGATCGCGTCGGCCGAGACGGGGACTGGCGAGTACGCTGACGGAACTAACGGGAGTTCGACCAGGTTGGCGGAGTAGTCAAACACTGCGTGGACTCCTGGCGTCGACAGGCCGGGCAGTCGAAACGGGACGAGGAGGATGAAACTGTGGTCCTCCGGCGGGAAACGCTGACGGCCCCGGAAGCGCTAGGAAGTCACTTAAGTCCGGCCGGTCCGACCACTCATCCATGAGCCAACAGGAGCGGGACGCGGAACTCTCCTACGAGAAAGACCCGGATTTGCCGAGCAACGAAGTGACACAGGGCCCCGAACACGCTCCCCACCGGGCGATGTTCCGGGCGATGGGCTACGACGACGAGGACCTGGCCTCGCCGATGGTCGGCCTGGCCAACCCGGCCGCCGACATCACGCCCTGCAACGTCCACCTCGACGACGTGGCAGAATCTGCCTACGAGGGAATCGACGACGCGGGCGGCATGCCGATCGAATTCGGAACGATCACCATCTCCGACGCCATTTCCATGGGGACCGAGGGGATGAAGGCCTCGCTCGTCTCGCGGGAACTCATCGCAGACTCCGTCGAACTCGTGACCTTCGGTGAGCGCATCGACGGCCTCGTCACCATCGGCGGGTGTGACAAGAACATGCCGGGGATGATGATGGCCGCAATCCGTACGGACCGGCCGAGCGTCTTCCTGTACGGTGGGTCCATCATGCCCGGCGAACACGAGGGCCGGGAGATCACCATTCAGAACGTCTTCGAGGGCGTCGGCGCCGTGGCCGACGGCGAGATGACCGAGGCGGAACTCGACGAGATGGAGCGCAACGCCTGTCCCGGGGCCGGTTCCTGCGGCGGGATGTTCACCGCGAACACGATGGCGTCCATCGCCGAAGCACTCGGGTTCTCGCCGCTCGGCGCGGCCAGTCCTCCGGCCGAAGACCCCGGGCGGTACGACGTGGCCCGCCGCGCCGGCGAACTCGCCGTCGAGGTCGTGAACGAAGGGCGAACGCCCTCGGACTTCCTCACTCGGGAGTCCTTCGAGAACGCCATCGCGCTCCAGGTCGCCACCGGCTGGTCGACGAACGCCGTGCTCCACCTGCTGGCGCTGGCCGCCGAGGCCGGCGTCGACCTCGACGTCGAGGACTTCAACGACATCAGCGCTCGAACGCCCAAGATCGCCAATCTCCAGCCCGGCGGCGAGCGGGTGATGAACGACCTCCACGAGGTCGGCGGCGTCCCGGTGGTGCTGAATGCACTCTACGAGGCAGACCTGCTCCACGGCGACGCGCTGACTGTCACTGGTAACACCATTGGGGACGAACTGGAAGCCCTCGCCCCCACGGCCATCGAGGACCTGGACGTCGACTTCCTCTACCCGGTCGACGACCCGCTCCACGAGCGGGGCGCCATCCGCATCCTGACTGGAAATCTCGCCCCCGACGGTGCCGTCATCAAGATTACCGGCGAGGACCACCTGTACCACGAGGGACCGGTCCAGGTGTTCGAAGGTGAGGAAAGCGCCATGGAGTACGTCCAGGAGGGCCGCGTCGAGTCGGGTGACGTCCTCTGCATCCGGAACGAGGGCCCTCGCGGCGGTCCCGGAATGCGCGAGATGCTCGGCGTTACCTCCGCCGTCGCCGGCCAGGGCCACGCCGAGGACGTCGCACTGTTCACCGACGGCCGCTTCTCGGGTGCGACTCGAGGTTTCTCCATCGGCCACGTCGCCCCCGAGGCCTACGTCGGCGGCCCCATCGCCGCTCTCGAGGACGGCGACACCGTCACCATCGACATCGACGCGCTGGAACTCTCCGTGGACCTCTCCGACGAAGAACTCGAGCGCCGTCTCGAGGCCCGCGACCCGCCGGAACCGCCCTACGAGAACGGCATCATGGCGAAGTACACTCGGGACTTCGGTTCGGCGGCCAACGGCGCCGTCACGAATCCGGGCGTGAAGTGGGACTGACAATCACTGGGTACGCATCCGGCGGCCGAAGGCCGCCGGTTCACCGGCCGAAGCGTAGCGGAGGCCGGCATTTTTGGTCCAGATTTTTGCCGCGAGCGGGGAGGTCCGAGCAGCGCGAGGACCTCCGAGCCTCGAACGGCGAGCGTAGCGAGCCGTGAGGAGCGGACCCGAGCGGGAAAAAGGTGGGCGTGGGTACACTCGGGACTTCGGTTCGGCGGCCAACGGCGCCGTCACGAACCCGGGCGTGAAGTGGGACTGAACGAGGATTGACGCTGTCGTACGACTCAGATACTCCCTCAGTACAGGGCTGGGCACCTCGAGGGTAGTCGTCGCGCAGGTGTTGTACAAGGTACTGCTGGTCGGATTCCTCGGGGTCAGCCGTCCGCCCCAATTCAGTCCCTACGGGATCCGTCCGGTCTGAATTCCTGGCTCCGTGCGTCCCAGAGGACGTCCGCGAGGAGGTGCGCGTAGAGGACGACGGCCGTCACGACCGCCAGTTCGACGGAAACGAGCACTAGTGACGCAGTGAGCACTCCCGCGAGCACCAGGTGACTCGCCAGTCGCGTCATCGCCCCGACGTCACCGCGTTCGAATATCTCCTCCTGGTCGACGACGGCGACGCGAGCGCTGCGAACACACCGCCGGAATGCTTCCCAGGACCCGGTCCGCCACCGCGCCAGTACGAAGTGGTCGAGGTCGATCAACGTCCCGACGGTAGCCGCCCAGATCAGCATTCCCGGCCACCCGCCGGGCCCGTCGTACCACGAGAGGAAAGGCAGGGCGACGAGGAGAGAGACCACGAAGTGGTGCCGACTGTACATCTGCCAGATCCGAGGCGGTCGAGCCTCGAAAAGATGCTGCCTCGGGGCCGTCAGTGTCACTCTTTCCGTCGCCAGACAGACGACCTGCCGCCGGCTTTACTGCGGGCGCGGTAGAAAAATATAAATAATAGATTGCATTTCGGTATACAGAATCTACTCGGTACTGTGCGTTCGTTCGACGATCGCCTGGATGGAAAACGTTCAACTCGTTCGACAATCGGATCGGCGGACACAACGCCCATGGCGGTCGGTTCCGTCACCGGAGCTATGCGCCGCTTCGCGCTCGTGGCACTCCTCTGTCTCGGACTGGCCCTCGCGGGGTGTTCGGTCGACGTGGTCGTCGAATCTCCGGAGACGGGGACGCGTAGCTACAACGTTACCGTGACGGCGGTCGTGGACGGTGATACGGTCGACGTCCGGTACGCCAACGGGTCCACCGAGCGAGTCCGACTGATCGGCATCGATACACCGGAGGTCCACGTCGAGACCGAACCGGCAGACTTCGAGGGCGTGCCAGACACGGAGGCAGGTCACCGATGCCTGCGCGAAGCCGGCGAAAACGCCAGTGGGTACGTCCGGCAGGAACTCGCCGGCCGCCAGGTCCGCCTGGAACTCGACGCCGTCGGTGACACCCGTGGAAGTTACGGGCGCTTGCTGGCGCACGTCTACGTCGACGGCGAGAACCTCAACTACCGACTCGTCGCCGACGGCTACGCGACGGTCTACCCGGCGGAGTTCGAACAGCGCGACCGGTTCGAGGCCGCAGAAGACGAGGCCATGGACCGGAATCTGGGCGTCTGGACCTGCCGGGGCGCCGGCTGAGTACTAGATGTGGCCGTATCTCGCTGCTATCACGTGTCAATAGGAGTATAGGCCGGCACGCGACGTAGTCTACGTATGGCTCGCAAACTCACCGTGTTCGAACTGCACTTCGATGGCATCCAGATAGGCGGTTCTGCCGACGGGACGACCCGGGACGTCGCGGACGACGCTGAAGACGACGCGACCGAGGCCGGGCCGGTCGAGGACGAGGGTGGCCGGTCGGTCGGGGGAACGGTGCTGGCCCTGCTCGCGACGGTCCTCGTCGTCTCCTACGTCGCTTCGAAGGTTGCCAAGCGTTTCGACGGCGAGGAGTACGAGGCCGACGTCGCAATAGAAGCAGTCGAGGACGGCGAGGAAGCGACCGCCTAGCGTTCACCCCGTCGATGACTCGGGTACGATAGGCTGTTTTTCACTCCTTCTGTGTAGCTCTGGTCCTGACACGATGGTGGAGTAACACCTGGCGATGCGGAGAAGAGGGTATGGGACACCTGCCTCTGGCGATCAGCCGTCACCGACCACCTTTCCACACCCGGGGCACGGGTCACCTTCGACGTGGCCGAGGAGCGGTTCGCCGCAGTGTGGACACCTGGCAAACGTCCAGCTTCGCGTGCTCATCTGTCGCTCCACCCGTCTCGGTCGCCGAACGTCTCGTCTGATTGCTTGCTACGAACTTTCATGTACTGATCGTGCCCGTCGGACTCGTTCTGTTCAGTTGTCGTCTCTATACGCGTTCTCTCTCGACTACGTTGCTCGCGTCAGATATACATTACGGCGACAGCGATAGGAGTACGGTGCCGAAACGTCCGATAATAGCTGGTCTTAGGTGACCCAGGCCGGATCAGTGAACGAGGACAGGTATGAGAAAATCGGGAAAGTGGATGACCATCGTAGACGACCGTGTGCTGGAATACATCAGCGAAAACGAACACGGTTCTCCGACCGAGATGAAGCGGCAGGGCCCGATTCGATACTCCCGGCAGTACATCGCAGAACGGTGTCAGCAACTGGCCGACCACGGACTGCTCAAGCCCGTGGGTAACGGCGTTTACGTCATCACGGAACGCGGCGAGCGGTATCTCGACGGCACTCTCGATACCCACGAAGACGCACCCGAGGAGCGACCTGACGCGGCCGGCGAGGGCGAGACTTTTTCTGGCGAAGGGGCACCAAACGAAGAGTAACAACGCATGTTCCGCCGGTCAGCCCGCTGGATGACGCAGATAGACGACCGCATCCTCGAGTACCTCGCCGAGGAAGAATGGGCCACGCCGGCACTGGTCGTCCGAGAAGCGAGGCTCGACGTCTCGGCGGGATTCGTCCGCGACCGGTGTCGGATGTTGGCCTTCGCCGGTCTCGTCTACGAGTTTCACAGTGATTCGTTCGAACTGACGACCTGGGGCCGACGCTATCTCGACGGCAAACTCGACGCTCAGTACCAGCCGACGCCGACTCTCGACCGGGTTCGAAAGCACTGACGCCCCAATGCGGGACGAAGTCCGGAACTGGCTACCTACGCCGACGCGAGCAGACAGCATTTGTGGGATTGGCACCAACGTCAGTCCATGCCAGATATCGTCGTCCTCAGAGAGGGCGTCCACGGAATGCCGGTCGACGAATACGCAGACGAGATTCGCGAGCGCCTTCCAGACCACGAAGTGGTCCTCGCCCGGACGCCGGCCCAGGAACGGGACCTCGTCGCTCAGGCGCCGGTCGTAACGGGTTCGTCCCTGAGCGAGAACGACCTCGAGGCCGCAGCGAACCTCCGACTGTTTGGCTGTCTGTACGCCGGGTACGACCACCTACCGCTGGAAGCCTTCCGGGACAGAGGAATTGCGGTCACGACTGCCTCCGGCGTTCACGCTCCAAACATGGGTGAGCACGTCGTCGGCGCCATCATCACCTTCTCTCGGGGATTCCACACTGCCTGGCGCCAGCAGGACCGGAGGGAATGGCGCCAGATACAGTTCCACGAGCTCAAAGGCGCCACTGTAACTGTCGTCGGACTCGGAGCCATCGGGAACGCTGTCGTCGAAGCCCTGTCCGGGTTCGACGTCCACACCATTGGAGTCCGGCGGTCTCCCCAGCGCGGCGGGCCCGCCGACGAAGTACTGGGCCAGGACTCTCTCCACGATGCCCTGGCGCAAACCGACTACCTGGTGCTTGCCTGTCCCCTGACCGACGAAACGGAGGGTCTCATCAGCACGGCGGAGTTCGCCACGCTGCCCCCGGAGGCCGTCCTGGTCAACGTTGCCCGGGGCCCCGTCGTCGATACGGAGGCGCTCGTCAGTGCTATCCAGGGGACGAAGATTCGCGGTGCCCAACTCGACGTGACCGACCCCGAACCGCTTCCGCAGGACCACCCGCTCTGGGGCTTCGACAACGTCTTCATCACGCCTCACAGTTCGGGGTACTCCCCGGAGTACTACGCCCGACGTGCAGAGATCCTGGCCGCGAACGTCCGGCAGGCAGAAGAAACGGGTGCATACGACGGTCTGCAAAATCAAGTGTAGTGCTCCGTCCCGCAGGCAGTCTGTCGGTCGATGTTCGGGTCCCGGCCGTCCGGATCGGTGCGGAAGGAGTCACAGGTGTGTCCTCGCCCCCGCGTCGCTCCGTTCGATATCCGGCCGCTCCAAGTCATCGATGTACACAACCCGGGCGCTCTCGTGACGACAGGCGAGCTGGCCACACAAAACGTGGAAATATCTGCCGGAAGGAAGCGGCTCTGACGACCGATATCCAAGGAAATAAACTTCCGAATCGTTACGGACGGCGGAGCGTACGTCGCCTCATTCGGCCACAGTGCTTCACACATCTGAATACAACAACACCAGGGCGTCACTGTCGACCTGAATCTGCATCCCGCAGTATTCGAACGTGATGGTTCCATCCTCTGTCCGGCTGAGAAATTGATCGAGCGCGTCCGGATCAATCGAGTATGCAAGCGGGGGTAATTCCTCCATCCGGGTGTTGGAAATCGCTGCAACGACCTGGAGAATTTTATAACTCGGTGATTCACTTGCAACTGGCGTAATAGTCAATCCATAGCGGGAGTCACAGCCAGTACAGCCGATCTGGGTAGACACGTCGCTGGTGACCCCGCGTGTGAAGTCAGATATTCTTTCACCGCAATCACATTCAAAGCTAAACTCCATCATAAGTCGATTGTACAACCACCCTACTCGCTACTAATTTCTTCGATTCGAGACGTCCGCTGGCACATCTCGCTATGAACCTTCTGCACCAATTCCGTACGTCTGGAAAATTCTACAGAGTTTTGGGGTGACGGAACTCTACCACGACGTACCGACATCCTTGCCCTCGTCCTCGATGCGGAACCCGCAGAATTCGCAAATCTCGGGGTCGGAATCGGCGCCCTGAGCGTCACTGCTCATGCGGCCGACACCCCACTTAAAGCGGCCTGTTTAGTACAGTTGGGGCTGGATAGTAATTTGGACGCACAGGCTCCTTAGAGCCTGTCATTTCCATCCAGGGGGAAATGAAATGGGACCGCCGAGAGTCGAACTCGGGTCCGACGCACCCCATGCGCCGAGGATACCGCTACCCCACGGTCCCGCGTTCGGGGAGATGGCTGTTGCGGGATTAAGCCCTTCGGTTCGCTCGGGGCGATTCGTTTGCTGTCTCACAGAAAGCGTGAAGCTAAAAGCCCCCGGACGGTCGACTCCCGCGGCTCGCTGCGCGCTTCCCTCGCTCCTTTCAGTCGCTCGGTCCAGTGCTTACCTCGCCGGGGTTCGCTGAGCGGGAGGTCGGCTCCGCCGACCTCCTATAACGTGACGGCTGCGAGGCGGTTTCACCGTGGTTCGAGAGAGCTTCGCTCTCTCGTCATCACGAAAGACGGCGCGTCGCGCCGTCTTTCGAACGACCTCGATTGGAGACGGCTTCGCCGTCTCCCGGCCGTCACGCGCCCGGCCCCTTTCAGTCCACCCCGTGGTCTGCTAGGTCCGACTGATTCCCGTGGTCAGACCAGGACGCGCTCCAGGTCGACGACGGTGCCCTCGTCCGCGTCGGGGTCGCCGACGAGCGTGCCGAGACAGACGGCTGCCTCGTTGGGGATGTAGCAGGCGACGAGAGCGTCGGTTTCTGGTTCGGCACCGCCGTCGGGGGCCGGTTCGGCGTCGAGGACGCCCGGGGCGTAGACCGGCGCTCCCTCGGCGACTTCGTGGGCGGCGCTCTCGGCGATGGTGATTCTGGGTAGGTGTGAGAGGGCCCGTTCGGCCGGCTGGACTACCTCGCGGAGCGGGTCAGGGTCGTCGTCCGTCACCCAGAACGCCAGCGCGTCGACGTAGTCCTCCATCGTCACGAGAGTCGTGTCGTCGAAGGTGCCCGTTGCCGTCCGGCGGAGATCGCCCATGTGGGCACCGGTCCCCAGCGCGAGGCCGAGGTCGTGACACAGCTTCCGGACGTAGGTCCCGGCCTCGCAGCGAATCCGGAGGAGGGCGCGGCGCTCCTCGCGTTCGAGGACGTCGAGGTCGTGGATGGTCCGGGTGCGGAGTTTCCGGACGACGGCGCTCTTGCGGGGTGGTTTCTGGTAGACCTCGCCCTCGAACTCTGCGACGACGGATTCGAAGTCTGCGGGGGCCGGACCGTGGAGTTCCAGCACCGCGACGTACTCCTTGACGCTGTCGTCGAAGACCCTCGCGAGGCGGGCGGCGTCGCCGAGGAGGGTGGGCAGACAGCCCGTGACCTTCGGGTCGAGGGTTCCGGCGTGGGCCGCCCGGTCGACAGTTCGGTCGCTGCCAACGTCAGTGAGGGCGTCGCTTGCGGAATCGCGGACCCACCCGGCCACCTGGTGGGCCGAGGGCCCCGGCGGCTTGTCGAGGTTTACCACGCCAAACTCCAGGAGAGCGGCTGGAGAGCGCTCGGTGGGTGGGTCGCGGAGGGTCATCACTCGAACTCGTACCGGACGTCGGCGATGGGCGTCTTGCCCTCGTCGTCGGCCGGCTCGTAGCTCTCGACGCTGGCGACGACGAGGTCGAGCACGCCCTCCGGGCCCCAGCGGGCGGTGTTCACGACCAGGTCGTAGATGGAGAGGTCGGTTATGTCGATGTCGTAGTAGGCGTCGTACCGTTTGGCCTCGCTCTCGGACCTGGCTCGGGTCTCGGTCCGGGCCGTCTCGAAGGGCTTGTCCTCCCGGTCGGCGATGCGCGTGGCTCGAACGTCCAGCGGGGCGTCGAGCCAGACCTTGAGGTCTGCGTAGTCGCCGGCCATCCAGCCCGCGAGTCGGGATTCGAGCACGAGGTCGTCCTCGTCGCGGGCCGTCGACCGGAGCCGGCGGTCAAGGTCGCGGTCTATCTGGTCGTCTTCCTCGGCGAGCTTGTTCAGTTCCAGGGGCGTGAGGTCGCGCTCGTCGGCGATGGCGCGGAAGATGTCGCCCCCGGAGACGTGGTCGTATCCGAGCCGGTCGGCGAGCGTGGCGGCGAGCGTGCTCTTGCCGCTGCCGGCCGGGCCGGAGACGGTGATCAGCATATCCGAATTGGGCGAGGCTGGGTCAAAGAGGTTGCGTGATCAGGTCGGCGACGTCTGGACGTTCAGCGCCTTGCGCATGATCTGCGTGAAGCTCATCGAGCAGACGAAGTACCAGAGCAGCCACAGCTGGATCGGCCCGAGGACCCCGGCCCGCCAGCCGTCGACCGGGCCGATGAGGGGCAGGACCATGACCGGCGAGGAGACGCCCGTGAGGTGACCGTCGAGGATCATCCAGTACAGCCAGAGGAACATCGGGATGGTGAACAGCATGATCCAGACCATCGGCCGGAACTGGGCCTTGAACATGCCGGCGTTCTCGCTCATCATCTCCATCTGCTCTTTCTGGATCTTCTTGAGTTCCTCGTCGTCGCCGCGTTCCTTGGCCTTCTTCCGGCGCTCGCGAAGGGCCTTGTTCTTCTCCTGGTAGTCGCTCATCACCTCCATGTTCATGAGGTTGTCCTGGAGGATGGTCGACCAGATGCCCGTCAGGAGTGCCAGCACCATTACCATGATGTAGAACGGAAGCTGGGCCTCGATAGGACCCAGCACGATGTCGAGGACGCCCCCGATCTGGCTCCGGACGGACTTCAGCGAGTAGCCCAGGAACAGTCCGACCACGCCGAGGGCGGCCAGCTTGTCGTAGGTCGTCCAGCTCGTGTCCGCTTCCCCGTCGTCGCTCTCGGCCGGTTCGGCCTCGTCGAGGGCTTCCCGGACGCCGTCGGGGTCGTCGACTACGAAGCCGTCGCCGCCAGCGTCGACCAGCAGGCCCTTCTCGATGAGCCGGCCCCACTGGCCGCTGGTCAGCTCGTCGCTGACGTCGCCCCAGGTGACGGTACCCTGCTCGTCGGCCACCTGGAGCACCGCTACGAGGGCGTCGGTCATCTCCTCGCCCTCGGCGGCGAGTTCGTCTACCTTCTGTTCCGTGCGTGGCATTGGTGATACTGTGAGTGCTCGGCCCGTATGTACTTTTTACTCGACGTGGCGTTTGATGGCCCGGTCGATGTCCTGCCAGACGTGGTCTGGCGCCTGTTCGCCGTCGATCTCGACGAAGCCCTCGTGGTCCCGGTAGTGGTCGATGACCGGAGCCGTGTTCTCTTCGAAGACGTCCAGCCGGTTCTCGACAGCATCCCGGGAGTCGTCCTCGCGCTGGACGAGTTCGCCGCCACACTCGTCACAGACGCCCGCCTCCTCGGGCTGGTCGAATTCGACGTGATAGTTCGTCCCGCACTCGCTACAGACCCGGCGGCCGGTCAGCCGGTCGATGAGTTCCTCGCGGGAGACGTCGAGCGAGAGAATCACGTCTAGGTCGGTCATGTCTTCGAGTTCCTCGGCCTGGTCGAGGTTGCGGGGGTAGCCGTCGAGGACGAAGCCGTCGGCCTGCGAGAGGGCTTCCTCGACGATGGCGTTCACTACGGCGTCCGGCACGAGGTCGCCGGCCTCCATGTACGCCCGAGGCGTGTCGTACTCGGTGTCCATGTCGCTGATGTCCATGTCCTTGTTCGCCCTGAGTGCGTCACCGGTAGTGACGTGTTCGACGCCGAACGCGCTGGCGATGTTGGCGCTCTGGGTCCCCTTCCCCGCTCCAGGCGGGCCGAGAATCAGTATGTGCGGCTCGCTCATGGTCGGCCCTTCCCCTGCGGGGGTTAAATGATTGTCCAATCGGGGCCGTCACTCGGTTAGCGGGAGCAGTATCCCGAAGACGAACGGCGAACACAGTCCGAGCAAGACGCCGAGGATCTCCAGGTCGAGCAGGAGCGTCTGCTCCCAGCCGGGAAGCGGTCCGACGACTGCCGGCAGGAACGCTTCGCCCAGGGCGCCGACCAGGAACAGCCCAACACCGAGTAGAAAGCCGCGTTTCGTCCAGGTCGGGTAGTCGATGTTCCGGGTTCCTGTCACGGGTTTGGCTCTGCCCGTCTCTGTTACCAATCTGTCGGTTCGAACGTCCGCCGACGCGTCTCACGCGAAACGCATTTACGAGCGACCCACATCGACGGTAGACATGGACGAATTTCTGGCGGAGCTTGCGGAACCACTCGACGTTGTCGTCTACGCCGTCCTGGCGGTCGCGCTCACCGGAATCGGGATTCTCGCGGAAGTCGCCGGTATCACCGGTGTCAGCCAGGGACTGACTGCCCAGACCGGCTGGCTCGTCTACGTCGGCCTGGTGGCGCTGGCGGCCGGCGGGCTCGTCACGCGGGACAAACTCCTTCCGGCGTTGCGCTCGCGCTGAGTTCCCGCTGCCCTGCGCCACTGTTCCGAAACCCTTAGCCCCCGAGCAGCCAACTCACCGGCAATGGACCACCTGCTGGTTCGCGCCGCCCGGGGCGAACGGACCGAGCGCCCGCCGGTGTGGCTGATGCGCCAGGCCGGCCGGCACATTCCCGAGTACCGCGAGATCCGCGAGGACTACTCCTTTCTCGAGGCCATCAAGACCCCCGAGGTCGCTGCCGACATCACGCTCCTCCCCTGGGAGTACTACCGCCCGGACGGTCTGGTCATGTTCTCCGACATCCTCACCGTCCTCGAACCGCTGGGTTTCTCCTACCACATCGAGAGCGGCGTCGGCCCGGTCGTCGAAAATCCCGTTTCCGGGCCCGACGACGTCGACCGTACACACGGCGACGTCGCCCGGGAACTGGATTACGTCGGCGAACTCCTCGTCGAACTCGACCGGCGCGTCGGCGACGAGACGGCCCTCATCGGCTTCGCCGGTGGGCCGTTCACCCTCGCTTCCTACGCCGTCGCTGGCGGTCCCAGCCGGACGAACATGCCACTCAGAAAACTTCGGGCCAGTCACCCCGATGCGTTTCGAACGCTCCTCCAGTCCTTTGCCGACGTGGTCAAGGACTACCTGGAGTTCCAGATCGGCAACGGCGCCGACGTCGTCCAACTGTTCGACACCTACGCCGGCGTCCTCTCGCCCCGGGACTACCGGGAGTTCGTCCTGCCGCTCCACCAGGAAATTCTGGCCGACCTGAAGGCCCCTTCCATCGTCTTCGTCCGCCGGATGGGCGACCGGCTGGATATGCTTCGGGAATCGGGCGCCGACGTCGTGGCGCTCGACTGGACGGTCGAGATGGACCGGGCCAGAGAGCAACTGGGCGACACGCCGGTCCAGGGCAATCTGGACCCCTCGTACCTCTTCGGGGATCCTGCCTTCGTGCGAGAAAAGACGCGAGAGGTCATCGAACAGGCCGGGCCAGCCGGGCACATCCTGAATCTCGGTCACGGCGTGAACAAGGATACGCCGGTCGAGAGCGTCGAGGCGTTCGTCGAGACGGCGAAGTCGATCGACCGGGACGTCTGACCGGGTCGACCTGGATCAGACGCCGGAGAGCCACAGCGGATTCGCATCGGAAGGATCGAATGGAAGCGATTCGATCCGTGCTACGGCAGCTCGAACGTCCCCACCGGACATGTCCTGTGGTGCGACCAATATAGCGACCCCCAGTTTCCGGTCAGCGAAGTCCTTCACGTCTGTCGATAGAATTGCGTAACCCTCTTCCTCGGCGTAGACCGCAATCTCTGTATCGGTCGCTCCAGTGCCGAGTTGCTCGACGTTTCTGCTGTACGCAACAGTGTGACCGTCGCCACGCAGTGCTGCGACGTACTCTTCGGGGACGTTTTCGTCGGCGAGAATCTGCATCGAATCTCAGTCGGCTTGTTCACCAGTCGCCGCGTGCTCGTCGTCAGTTTCCAGCAGTTCGCTAGTTCGTCGTTCACCGTCCGCCCGACGTTCCTCGTGCCCCATCTCGGCACTACCGAGTGCCGACCGATTGTCGTAGTAGTAGGTGAGCGCCCGGAAGAGGTCGGCGATGGAAACGTCGTATTCGCCAGCGACGACGTGCGGGTCTTCCCCCTCGTCGATGACGCGTCGCTTCACGTCGAAGACGCTGATACGGGTGCCCTCGATGACCGGGTCCCCCGAGCGGATGTCTTGGTCACTGACGATTTCCGCCATACCACCGGTTACCTCGTGTTCGTTGATAAACCCTTGGCAGCCACCGCTGAATGTCCCGGCTCTCAGGCATCAGCCGGTATCACCCTCGACTCGCCAGCAATTTTCTCGGCCAGTTCCCGGCCCTCTTTGATCCGGCTCGGAACGCCCATCCGGGCCGTGTAGTTCGTCGCCAGGTCGATCCCCGCTGGCAGGTCCAGGTCGTCCAGCGCGTCCCAGGAGTAGTCCCAGGCCGGGAACCCTCGATCCAGCCGATGCACGTCCAGCACGTCGGCGCTGGCACCGGTCACCACCTCGAACTCGCCGGCGGCGATGTCACCCAGGCGCTCGTCTCCAGCGTCGACCAGGTCCGGTTCGTGCATCCCGCCGAGGAAGACGGTGTAGAGGCCGTCGCGGTCGAACATGCTGGCGTTCCAGGACGCCCCGAGGGTGTGCAGGTCCTCGCCGTAGCCCACCTGGTATCCGAATCCGTCCACTTCGAGGTCGGATTGCAGCGAGACGAGCGCGAGGCGGTTGTAGTTCAGGTCCCGGAGTCCCTCGGTTCCCGACGCGACGTCACCCAGGAGGTCCGCTGTCACGTCTGCCGGCGTCGTGATGACGACGCGGTCGGCCTCGATGGACTCGTCGGCCGTCTCGACGAGATAGCCGTCGCCAGCGTCGTCACCGGCGGCCGCGACGGCGGTCACCGGCGTGTCGAGGCGAACCCGGTCCTCGTGGTGGGCCGCCAGGGCCCTGGGGAGCTGTTGTAACCCCTTCTCGAAGGACAGCGGCGGGAACGTCCGGCCGCCGCCCATCCGCTGCTGGAACGCCTTCAGGAGGCTGCCCGTCTCTTCTTCCGCTTCCAGCAGGCTGGCCAGGGCGTGACGGGCCGGCATCTCGGCCGGGTCCGAGCCGTAGATGCCGCCGTAGAGCGGGCCGAACAGCCGTTCGTAGGCCTCGTCGCCGAACTTCCGGCGGAACACCCGGGCGATGGACTCCTCGGGTCGGCCGGCCTTCGTCAGCGGTTCGGCAACGAGGCGGAGCTTGCCCCGCCAGGACAGCAGGTCGGTCTCGAACAGGTCGCGGCCACTGAAGGGAACCCTGCCGAGGCGGCCCCCGGCATAGACGTACAGCGGCAGGTCCTCGCTCGCTTCGATGGCGGCGTCGTCGAGGTCCAGCGCGTCGATCAGGTCGCCGACGGCGGGCGTCCGGCGAATCCGCTGGGGACCGCGTTCGAGGACGATCCCCGCCGTTTTCTCGGAGCGAATGACGCCGCCGGGCTCGTCGCTCGCCTCCAGGCAGACCACGTCGACGTCGCGTGCTGCCAGGTAGTGAGTGGCGACGAGCCCGGTGATGCCCCCGCCGACGACGCAGACCTGCATCTTACCGGGGGGCGTTCAGGCACACGGTTCCCTCGCGGTCCCGGCACTGACACTGGCGAAGCTGGAAGTACCCGGGGTCGAAGTCCGCGAGGAACGGCTCGACGAGGTCCGCGAACACCTCGATCACCCGGTCGTCGTCGTGGGGAATGGGAACGCGGTGGAATGCCAGCCCTGCCTCCTCGGCTTCCGCTTTCAGTTCGTCGTCGAGTTCCGACAGCGTCTCGCTCTGCTCGTGGAGGAAGCTCACCGGCTCGACGACGACCCGCTCGGCCTCCAGGTCTGTGACCAGGTCCTCGACTTCGGGTTCCGTCCACGGGATGTCGCGGTTCTCGTGGTTCTGGTAGCCGACGTGGTAGTCGTCGCCGACGCCGAGCAGGGACGCCTGGACCGAACAGTACTCCTCGACGTAGACGTCGTACCGGCTCCCCTCCTCGAGGTAGTGGGTGGGCGTGCCGTGGGCCGAGAAGACCAGCGCCGTGTCCTCGTCGTCGAGGTCGATGCCGCGGTCCGCGGCAAAGTCCGCGACGGTGTCGGCCCGGAGGCGGGCGTAGTCGGGATGGCGGTGCCAGCCCGACAGTTCCTGGACCGGGAGGTTTGCGTCGCGTTCGTCGACGGCCTCCTGGAGTTCTTCGAGGGCGTTGATGGTGGTCGAAGGCCCACACAGCGGGTAGATCGGCAGCGCGACGAGGCGGTCGACCCCGTCGGCGATGGCGGCGTCGACGGCGTCGACGATGAACGGCTCGGTGAACTGCATGCCCACGTAGGTAGTTACGTCGTAGCCGGCGTGACGGAGGGCATCTTCGAGGGATTCGGCCTGGCCGGCGGCCTGCTCGTTCAGCGGCGAGCCGCCGATCGCCTCGTACTCCTCGACGAGGGCCGGGGCACGGCGCTCGGCCAGTTGGCGGGACCGCTGTCTCGCAGCCTCGTCGTCTTCAGCCTCTTCGAGGTCGGCGTTGGCGAAGAAGATGCGTTCGAGGTAGTCGACGACGCGGCCGCGTTCCGGCGCGGGGGGCTCGCCGAAGTTGAGCAGGACGACGCCTGTGGTCATGACTCGTATTTGGAGCATCGGCGGTCTATACCCTTCGCTTCGGCGCCCCGATGCCGGGTGGGTTGCTGGCTGTCGGCCGGTCAGGACCGCCAGTAGGCGCCGGTCAGCAGGACGAACACCGGGAGGATTTCGAGGCGGCCGACCCACATCAGGAACGTCATGAACAGCTTCGACGTGGCCGGGAACATCTCGTAGTTGCCCATCGGCCCGACGACGCCGAAGCCCGGGCCGACGTTGCCGAGCGTCGCGGCGACGGCCGACATCGCCTCGAAGGGCTGGAGCGTCAGTTCGACCCGCGTCGCGTCGAGCATGAGGAGTAGCGTTCCGAGGAAGAAGATAGCGAGGTAGAGGAGGGTAAAGCCGTAGATACCCCGGATGGCGCGCTCGTCGAGTGCCCTGCCCCCGAGCCGGACCGGCGAGACCGCCTCGGGGTGGACCGTCGTGAACAGCTCCCGCTTGATCGACTTGATGATGACCAGCGTCCGGACCATCTTGATCGCGCCGCCGGTCGACCCGGCCGACCCGCCGACGAACATCCCGACCAGGAGGACGTACTTCGCGACGCCGCTCCAGGTCGTGAAGTCCATGCTGGCGTAGCCCGTCGTCGTGACGATGGAGACGACCTGGAAGGTCGCGTGCCGGACGGCGTCTTCGACGTTGCCGGCGATCGGGTCCACGGCGCCGGGAATCTCTACCAGGCCGACGCCGGGTCCGACGAACAGCAGGCCAGCGACCACGGCCGTAAAGGCGCCGAGGACGCCCAGGTAGAAGTTGAACTCCTCGTCGGTGATGAGCGCCCGCCGGTCGTCGGCGAGGAAGCGCCAGAACAGCGCGAAGTTGGTCCCGGCGGCGACCATGAAGGGGATGATGACCCACTGGACGGCTGCCGAGAAGGCCTCGATGCTCCGGGCAGCCGGGGAGAACCCACCGGTCGGCATCGTCGTCAGGGGATGCAAGAGGGCGTTGAAGAACGTCATGTTGTCCGCGAATCCGGCCAGGTGGAGGCCGTAGAGCAGCAGAAACTGCAGGACGGTGAAGCCGAGGTAGATCAGCCAGAGAACGCGGGCCGTCTTGGCGATCCGGGGCGTGAGCTTTTCGATGCCCGGGCCCGGCGCTTCGGCGTCCATCAACTGGGCGCCACCGACGGACAGTTCCGGCAGGATAGCGACGGCGAGGACGACAATACCCATCCCTCCGAGCCACTGGGTGAGCTGGCGCCAGAGCAGTAGTGCGTGAGAGTGGTGGTCGAGACCGATCTGTACCATCACCGTGGCACCGGTCGTCGTGAAGCCGCTCATGCTTTCGAACAGCGCGTTGACGGGATTGGCCAGCGAGGACCCGGTCCCGGCCCCGGCGATGACGTAGGGCAACATGCCCACGAAGGCAACGGCGAGCCAGGTTAGCGCCACCATCAAGAATCCCTCTCTGGCCCCGAGGTCGGGGTCCGGGTCCAGTCGCTCCAGGCCGTAGCCGACGAAAACGGTGAGGACGATGACGGCGCCGAAGGTTGCGATGCCGTCCCCGTAGTAGAGCCCGGCGAGCAGCGGGAGGACGAGCGGCACGGCCAGGTATTTGAGGACGGTACCGACGAGACTCAGGCTCGCCCGCCAGTCGACGCGCAGGTTCATCGAATCTGTGGCCTCCTACAGTTTCGCGGTCGCTTCTGCGACCTGGTCGGCGTCGACGAACACGACGACGTGGTCGCCCACCTCGACGACGGTGTCGCCACGCGGGACGACGAAGGTGCCGTTGCGGGTGATCGCCCCGAGGACGACGCCTCCGGGGAGGTCGGCCGCCGATTCGCGGATCGGCCGGCCGGCGAGCACGCTCTCGTCTCCGACCTCGATTTCGATCACCTCCGCCCGGTCGCTCTCGATCAGCGCGACGTTCTCCGTCCGGCGTTCGCGGGTGAACCGAGTAATCTCCTCGGCGGTCACCTCCCGGGGATTGACGGCGACGTCGATCCCCACCTCTTCGAACAGGCGGACGTATTCGCCGTCCTCGACGACCGCGACGGCCCGGTCGGCGCCGAGGCGCTTGGCCAGCAAGCCCGCCAGGAGGTTCTTCTCGTCGTTGCCCAGGGCCGCCACGACGACGTCGACGTCGGCGACGTGTTCGCGCTCCAGGAACTCCCGGTCGGTCGCGTCGTGTTCGAGAACCGTTGCACTCGGGATCGCCTCGGCGATCTCGAGAGCCCTGTCGTGGTCGCGTTCGACGAGGCGGGGCGAGAGCCCCTGATCGCCCAGGAGCCGGGTGGTCTGGAAGCCAATGTCGCTCCCGCCGACGACGAGGACGTCACTCGAGCCGTTGGCGGCGTGGGGCGCGACTTCTGCACTCAGGGTCTGGACGCTGTCGCTCGACCCGATGACGACCACCTCGTCGCCGGCGCGAATCTGCGTGTTCCCTTTCGGGATCACGAGTTCGTCCGGCCTGAGGATGGCTGCGAAAGTCAACGAGTCGAACCTGTCCGCTTCCTGGACGGTCTGGCCGGCGACCGGACTGCCTTCGGGAATCTCGAACTCGGCCATCTGGACGGTCCCGCCGGCGAACGTGTCGACGTCGCGTGCGGCAGGGAGCCCGATCACTCGGACGATGGACTGGGCGGTCAGCGTCGTCGTTCCGACCATGAAGTCCACGCCGAGGGCGCCCTCGGCACGCTGCCAGGTGTTGAGGAACTTCCGGTTCCTGACGCGGGCGATGGTGAACGGGTTGCCGACCGTCTTGGCCGTTCCGCAGGTGACGATGTTGGTCTCGTCGTCGTCGGTCGAGGCGATCAGCAGGTCGGCGTCGGTGATGCCGGTTTCCTCGAGCGTGTCGGGGGAGGCGCCGTCGCCCTCGACGGCGAGCACGTCGAGCGAGTAGGTGAGGGACTCGACGCGGTCGCCGTCGACGTCGACGACGACCACCTCGTGCGAGTCGGCCAGGCTGGCGGCGATGTTCGAGCCGACTTCGCCCGCGCCGACGATGATCACTCGCACCGTCGTCCCTCCGGAGTCATGCCAACGGGGTAACAGCGGGTGGGGTAAGTGGATTACTATCTCGTCACACCGGCCACGGGCGACGTTTCACGGATTCAGACCCCAGAGCGCAGACCGGAGGAAGACGAGCACCGGGATGATCTCCAGGCGGCCGACCCACATGTTCAGGACGAACATCCCCTCGACCACCCGTGGCATCCCGGGACCGGTGATACCGGTCGACAGGCCCACGTTGCCCTGGGCGCTGGCTACCTCGAACAGGGCGTCACCGAGGGTGAACTGCGGTGCGACGACGTTGACTACGACGAGCGTGCTCGCCACCAGCAGGAGTAACCAGAGCATGCTGACGATGGCTGCCTCCGAGAACTCCCGTTCCATCGTCTCCCGGTCGAGCACCCGGTCACCGATCCTGGCACGGACGACCGCACTGGCCGGGAGAAAGACGCGGGCGAACTGCCAGCGAATGCCCCGGGCGACCATGTAGCCCCTGATTATCTTGATGCCGCCGACGGTCGACCCGGCCGCACCGCCCAGCACCATCGCCCCGGAGAGGATGACCTTGGCTCCTTCACCCCAGTTTCCGACCGGGGCCGACTGGAAGCCGGTACAGGTCAGCGCGCTGACGAACTGGAAGACCGAGTCGCGTATCGCGTCGACCTGCTCGGCTGAGAGGCCCACCGCCGGCAGCGCGGTCCAGGCGTCCTCGAAGGCGCCGGTGAGCACGGTCAGGTTCTGGAGGGACAGGACCACTGCGCCGCCGACGAGCAGGATGAACAGCCACCGCGTCTGGAAGTCCTCCCAGAGTTCGCCCGGATCGCGGTCGCTGAGGACCACGTAGTGGACCGGGAAGGCGATGGCCCCGAGCGTCATGATAGGCAGCAGGACGCCCTCGACGAGCGGGGAGCCGTACGTACCGATGGAGTTGTCCGTGACGCTGAACCCGCCGGTGGTGAGGCCGGTCATCGCGTGGTTGAGCGCCTGCCAGCCGACCTCCCAGACCGGCAACCGGGCGCCGTAGTCACTCGCCATGATGGCGACGAACAGCAGGGCGACGCCCAGCAGCGTGTAGGCGACGACCAGCTTCCAGACGGTCCGGACCGTCGAGATGATGCTCGGGTGGATCTTCTCCTCGCGGGCCTCGCTCCGGTAGAGCGCGTAGCTCCCGCTCCCCGGACGTGCGAGGATCGATACCGTCAGGACGATGACGCCGACGCCGCCGACCCACTGGATGAACGACCGCCACCACTGGATCGACCGGGGCAGCGACGGCTCGTGGACGGCCATCGTCAGTCCGCTTCCGGTCCACCCGGACATGCTCTCGAACAACGCGTGCAGCGGCACCTCGAAGTACTGGAGGCTCGACCGATAGGCCGCGCTGGCCGGCACGTACGTCTCCGCGACTGCCGGAGTGACGAGGTGGGCCGCCAGCAGGAAGGGGAGCGCGCCGAACACCGCCGTGGTGAACCAGCCGGCGGCCGCGATGACCATCCCGTGTTTCATCTTCGGGACCGGCGCGTCGACGAAGGCCCGCCTGGCCCCGAGGCCGATGGCACCCGTGACGGCGGCCGCGACGACGAACCCCAGCGCCGGGAGCCACTCCCGGAAGCCCACCGCCACGCCGGCCGACAGGAGCATCATGGCGGCCTGCATCACGAGCAGTGCGCCGACGTCCCTGGTGATGGTTGCCAGGTCGTCGGCTACCCGGTCGGTCAACACCATCGTGAGCTAGCTGTGGTCCTCGTAGTGGCCGAACGCGTCGGTCACTTCCGGCGTCGCACCGTGAGCCGAGTAGACCGTCAGGAGGTCGCCCACCTCGATGCGGGTCTGCCCCCGTGGCGTTATCGGCTCGCCGCCGTCGTCCCGTTCGATGGCGACGATGAGCGTGTCCTCGTCGAGGAGCGAGCCGTTCGCGGCCTCCTGGATGGTCTTGCCGGCGATCGGTGCGTCGTCGTCGACGGTGATCTCGAACACCTCCGCCGTCTCCCCGACCCGCATGAAGTCGACGATGGCCGGGCGTTTGACCGCCCGGTAGAGGTGGTCTGCGATCAGCCGCTGGGGATTTTCCATCGTGTTGACGCCGATCTGGCGAAACAGGCTCATGTGCTCGGGGTCGTGGACGACCGAGACGACTTCGGGGACGCCTATCTCCTGGGCCAGCAGGCACACCATGACGTTGGTGGCGTCACGGTCGGTCGTCGAGATGAGGGCGTCTGCCCGGTCGGCACCGGCGTCGAGCAGCGTCTCTCTCGTCGTCGCGTCGTCTTCGAGGACGAGACAGTCGAACTCGCGGGCCGCTCGGTCGGCTCGCTCCTCGTCGCGTTCGATGACCACCACGTCGTTTTGCTGGCGCGTGGCGATCGCCGTGAGCGGCGTCCCGATGTCTCCGGCGCCCACGATGACGATGTACATTCCTGCCCGGGATTTTGGCGCTGCTGCCGAAAGTGTACCGAAACTGCCCGTCGCCACCGCCGTTTTGTACGCTCGACCCGGAGAGAGCGTATGGTCCGTCGCCGGTCCCCGACTGTGGAGACGCTGCTGCTGGTTCTCACTGTCACCGGTCTGGCCTGGTTCGCCGCTCTGTTTCCCGTCTCGCTACCACCGCTCGGCCTCGCGCCGCCGCTCTCCCGGCATCCCTGGACACTCGTGACCAGCGTCTACGCCCACTGGACCATCGGCCACCTGGTAGCCAACGCCGTCGGCCTGCTCGTACTCGGCCTGCTGGTCGAGCGCCGGTCGACCCGGTGGCGGTTCCACGCGTTCGTCCTCGGGACGGGGATGCTGGCAGGCGTCGCCGAGGTGCTGGCGAGCCAGGCTGCCGGCTCGCCGGTTCGCGTGCTCGGCATCAGCGGGGCCGTCTTCGCGCTCCTGGGCTACCTCCTCGCTGGCAACGCCGTCACCCAGCAGGTGCTCGACCGGGTCAGACTCTCCCAGCGGGCACAGGTGGGCATCGGCGTCGTCGTGGCGGTCGGTCTGACGCTGGCGACGGCCGGGCCACACGTCGCGCTTGTCGGCCACGCCACCGGGGCCGTCCTCGGCCTGGCGGCGGGACGCGCCAGGGTGCTCCGGCCGTAGCTACGGCTCGTCCTCGTCGGCGTCGAACACCTGCTCGCAGAGGTGGCGTTCGGCCGCCCGGAGGTGTGCCGTAAACGTCGGTTGCGTGATGCCCATCCGGTCGGCGATGTCGCTGGCTGTCCGGGGGCGGGGTCGCTCGAAGTAGCCGCTGTAGTAGGCCGTCTGGAGCGCTTCGAGCTGGCGCTCGGTGAGCCCCTCGGTCAGTTTCGTCCGGAACTCGCAGGGCGTTCGGTCCGAGCGCGCCCGGTTGCGCTGGGCGACGAGTTCTCCGGCCGGGAACACCCGTTGGAGGGCCTCGACGAAGCCCCGAACCTCGGCGTCGGCCCCGAGTTCGACCGTCAGTGAGACCGTCCCGTCCGCCGAGGTCATCGCGACCGGCCGGCCGCCGTGTTCGAGGACCGTCGTCGGCAGGCTGTTCGGCGTCATGTCGGCCTCGAACAGGTAGACGCAGTCTCCGTCGACGTCCCGGCGCGTGATCAGTTCCGAATCCGTAACCGGGAGCCGGTGACACGCTTCCCGGATCCGGTCGAGGGCGATTCCCCGGGTCCTGAGGAAACACCGGAACCCGCCGTCGGTCCGGGGAACGATCTCCTCCATCGTTACCGTCCCGCCGCCGGTTCGCGTGAGGTCGCCGAAGGCCAGTCCGTCGTCGATAGCGAACTCCAGTTCGGTCACCCGTTCGCTGACCAGCGCCTGCTTGCTCTCGACGGCGTTGCAGGCGTAGGCGATGGTGTTCGACATCTCGTCCAGCACTGTCGCTTCGAGGTCGCCGAAGACGCCGGGACGGGCGGCGTACACGGTGAGAACGCCGTACAGTCGCTCCCGGTAGACCAGCGGCAGGCTGATGACCGACCGGAAGTCTCGGTCGAGCGCCGCTTCCCGCCAGGGAGCAAACGACTCGTCGTCCACGACGTCGTCGACGACCTGCGGCGACCGGGTCGCTACGGCACGGCCGACCGGCCCGTTTGCCTCCGGCCCCTCGTCTGTCCTGATGGCGATTCCGTCGAGGTAGCCGCCGTCGCTGCCGGCCCACTCGACCGGCTCGACGGTGCCGGCTCCCCTGTCGTGAACGCCGATCCAGGCGAATTCGTACCCGCCGACGGTGGCCAGCTGGTTACAGACCACGCTCCGGATCTCCGAGCGTGTAGTCGCGCCGACCAGCGCCTGGTCGATCGTCCTGATGATACCGTTGATCCGGTTGAGTCGTTCGAGCGTCCCGGTCTTTTCGGCCAGCACCCGTTCGCGGTTCTGGAGCTGTTGTTCCCGGTCGGCCCTGTCGAGCGCCGCCCGGACCGTCGCGGCGACCGTCTCGACGAACTCCAGTCTGGCGTCTCCGAAGCCGTCGGGCGCCGTCGATCCGGTGAGGAACACGCCGTCGTCGCCCACCGGGACGGCCGCGAGTTCGGTTACGGCGCCGGCGTCGAGCGTCGCCGTTTCGGAGAGGTCGACGACCCGCGTCTCGCCCGCTAGAAACGCCTGCCAGGCCACGCCGTCGCTAGGCTCGAGCAGCGACGTCTCGCCGAGCAGGGCCGTCAGACGGTCGGTCCCGGCTGTCAGTTCGAGGCGACCGGTCGCGTCGTCGTAGGTCACCACGCCGGAGACGGGGAGGTCGAGCACGTCCGGCGCGGCTTCGGTGACGCGTCCGGCGACTGCCTGGACCGTCTCCCGTTCCATCAGCGACCGCGAGAGGTCGTTGACGGCCGCGAGTTGCGTCTCGCGACGGTGGCGTTCCAGTTCGTAGCTCAGCCACTCGCTCAACAGTTCCACGAAGACCCGCTCGTCTTCGGTAAACGGCTCGGTCCTGGGTTCGTCGCTGCCGAAACACAGCGAGCCGTAGAGCTGTCCCTCGAGTTCGATGGGCGTCCCGAGATAGGCGTAGATTCCCGCCCCGTCGGTGACTACTTGCCGTTCACCGTCCTCTCGAACGTTCTCGATAGCCACCGGTCGGCGCTTACTGACGACCTGCCGACAGTAGGTCTGCCAGACCCCTCTCTTCGTACCGGGCTGGAGGCGGTCGTGGTCGCCGACGACCTGCTGGACGGCGACCGTCCCGTCCCGGATGCGACAGAACAGCCCGAACTCGAGACCGAACCGATCGCGACCGACATCCAGCATCCGCGTTACTTTCTCTTCGAACGTCAGGTCGGCGTCGGCAACCGTCTCGTACAGTCGTCGGTGAAACGGGTCGTCCGTCCCGAGCGCTCTCGAGTCCCGTTTCGAAACGGCCTCGTCTTCGGCTTCGTCGAGATTCATCTGTCGGACTCCCGACCCGGGGTCGGGGCTATCGAAGTCGCTTCGCGCGGTTCTCCCGTCTCGTTCAGTAACACTATCCGTCCCTCCTGACGGCCGTCGATTCCCGGACGGCAACGGCGCGGCGGCCGTTTCTACCGGACGTCTGCAGGGTGAAGGCTTCTGGCGACTAAAAGAGATTCGGCAGGTCGCCTGCGACTCCGTACCCGATGTAGCACACGCGCCCCGTCATTCGGTCGGCTTGCGAGCGGACTACGGGCGCCCCGCTTGCGAGAATGCAACTACATCGCAGTCCGCCAGCGGGACCAACCAGCCGAGGTCGGCCGGCCAGCGAGGTCGGCCGAGGTCAAACGGGTGACGTCACGGAGGGTGCGTCCGTCCCGCCGAGTTCGACGTCGCCGTCGCCGTGGACGAACACCTGGAGGCCGTGATAGGAGAAGGCGACGTGGCCGTCGATACCGGCGGTGACTATCGCTTCGAGTGCGTCGGTGTCGACCACCTCGTACAGCGGTTCGAGTTCGGTCACGTCTACGTTCCGTTCGTTCGCGACGGCCCAGACGATCCGTTCGGTCACGGACCAGTCCGACGTACCGTCGCCGAAATCGTGTGTCATCGGTGGCAGTTACGCTCCTCCCCGGAAAGTACTAACCACACGATGGCTAGGTGGCCGGGGTCGGGGTGTCTAGAACGATAGGGTCGTGACACCTGGCCCACGTCTCGTGACTCCTGGTCCGGCTGTCTGGGGGTTCCCGGCCGACCACGATCGGGTGGCGGGCGGCCACTCAGTCAGAGTAACAGTGATACGACCGCCAGCACCAGGAACACGAGTATCAGGATGCGTGCTATCTCCATCGATATCCCCGCAATGCCCCGGAAGCCGACGACTCCGGCCACCACGGCGAGCACGAAGAAGACCACCGCGTAGTACAGGAAGTCACCGGTAAACAGGGCGAGCGGCGTCGCCAGGGTTTCGAGCACCGTCCCGTACACGGCGATCACTCCGCCTCCGTCCCGGTGTGGGTCCCGCCCGACTGTAGCCGTCGGACGACCAGGAGGCCGGCCACGATAGCGACAACGGCCAGGAGTCGCCGGCTACCGGTCATGTTCGGCCCTCGCCGCCGTCCGTCCCGCTGGCCCGGTCGGTGCTGGAAGACGTTTCAGGTACCTGAATCATTCCACTCCATCGATTCGATCCCGACACGAATATTTATACGGCAGATAAGGCGCGCCGGGATACGGCAGTTGACGGTTCGACGGGGGACCTCGATTTGAGGGTGTTCCTTAGCCCGGCAGTAACCACCGGTCTCGGTTCTCGGGCCCTGCCCCTTGCTGTGGTGAGTACAGTTTCGGGTGAAACGGTCCGCGTCCGGTCGGACTACCAGCCGGCCGTCGGCCCGTCAAAGTGTGGCGTTTCTGGCTCGCTTGGACGACTGACGGCCGAGGCGTTGGCAACGCAGGTCCGTGGGGCCGTTTTGGGGTGTGTTATTGGTGGGAGCATCGGGGCACTCGTGGTTCCGGCGGCCGTGCAGTCTGTACAGTATGAGTAGCACAGACGACCCGCGTCGCGTCGGCAGCGCCGTCGTCACGGTGTCGCGCGAGAACCGGGTTAGCGTCCTGGCGGCCGGCCTGGCGTATTACGCGTTCAGTTCACTGATTCCGGCCGGGCTGTTGCTGTTCATCGGCGTCTCGTTGCTCGGGCGGTTCGAGACGGTGGCCGTCGTCGTCACGTCGGTGACGGGTGGCGACGCGCTCCGGTTGACCGACCTCTTGCGGTCGGTGACGACCGACGGGCCTGCCCAGCTCAGGGCGGCGGCTATCGCGGCCGTCGTCTTCCTCTGGAGCACGACACAGCTGTTCCGAGCCATCCGGAAGGCGTTCACCGGGGTGTACGACGTCAGCCCGGAGCGAACGGTCCTGGGGACGCTGGTGGACGTCGGGGTCGCGTTCGGGACGCTCGGCCTGGCACTCGTCCTGATGGGCGTCCTCGGCGTCGCCCTGGGCTCGGTGTTCGGTGGCCGGGCCTGGGCGCTCGCCAGTCCGGTCCTGTTGTTCCTGGCGCTCCTGGTCGTCTTCCTGCCGATGTACTACCTGTTCCCCCACACCGACGTGACGCTGGACGAGGCCCTTCCGGGGGCCGTCTTCGCGGCGGTAGCCTGGGCGCTGTTGGGGGTCGGCTTTCGGCTCTACGCGGAGGCCTCCCGGAGCGTGGAGCTATACGGCGTCGCGGGCGGAGCGCTGCTCCTCTCGACCTGGCTGTACCTCGGCGGCCTGGCCCTGTTGCTCGGCGTGTCGCTGAACGCGGTGATGGCCGACCGGGTAGAGCCGGACGGGTAACCGACGGCACAATCACGTCAGGTGTCGTCGGTCTCGGCCGACGCCGCCGTCTCGGCGGGCGGTGGAAACCGTCTCGCCACCACCCCGACCAACACCGCAGCTGCGACGGCGAGCCCGCCGGCCGCGAAGAGCAGCGGCGTGTACCCCCCGTCGGTCGACCTGGCGAGTCCGGCGAACGTGATGGGACCGGCGAACCGGCCGAGAAACGTCGTGCTGTTCCGTAGGCTGAACGCCCCGGCCCGGTACTCCGAGGAGATTCGCTCGCTCAGCGCCGCGTCGACGCTCGGCAGGAGCAATCCGATCCCCGCACCGGCGAACAGTGCCGCAACCGCGACGACGACCACCCAGGTGGTGAGCCCGAAGAGGACGAACCCGGCGCCGTATCCGACGAAGCCGAGTGCCACCAACTGGAGCGACGAGAGCGACTTGGCCAGCCGGCCGGTGGACACGGCGGCGACCATCGACGCGCCCTCCGCCGTCAGCAGGACAAAGCCGACGAGGACCGGCGTCAACACCGGTTCCAGCAGGAACGGGAGCGCCGTGAACACGACGCCGAACGCGAGAAACTCCGTCAGGAACGTCACGCCGAACAGCAGGAGTACCGCCGGAGTGGCGATAGCGACGGCCGCGTTCTTCAGGTAGCCGACGCCCTCGTCGGTTCCCGATGGCCCCGGAACGTCCAGGAACAGCGCCACCAGCAGCGCGAGCGGTACCGCAGCGAAGTACGCCAGGAACGGTGCGTACCAGGCGACGGTCACGAGAAAGCCGCCGAGAACGGGGTACAGCGCCGCCCCGGCCGAGAGCACGGCGATGTTGACGCCGAGGACGGCGGTCCGCTGGACGCCCTCGAAGGTGTCGCCGATGATCGTCACGGTCGTGATGAAGATGGCCGCCGCGCCTGTTCCCTGGACGACCCGGAGCGCCAGCACCACGTCGAAGGTCGGGGCGAACGCGATGGCACCGCCGACCAGTCCGAACGTCAGGAGGCCGGCGACTAGCACCCGCTTTCGGCCGATCCGATCGGCCAGGATCCCCAGGAACGGAGACAGGGCGATACCCACCAGGAAGTAGCCGCTCACGAGGAGACTCGCCCGGGCTTCCGTCAGGAGGAACTGGTCGCGGATCACCGGCAGGGCGGGACTGACCAGCGGGACGCCCAGCGGCGCCAGCGCCGTACACAGCAGTACGAACTGTACGGTTCGCGAGCGCCACGGCACGTCGCTCTCGAGACGGAACCGTTTCATGGCGGTGTGTCGCGCCCCGCCTCCCGGACGCCGCGGCGACGGGAGGTAGTACGGACTCTACGTGACCGACCGGCAAAACGGTGTAGCAAGCGCATTCCGGGGTGGGGGTTCGACGTCGCCGTGAGAAACCGGGAGTGATGGGAGGCGAGACCTCAGCCGAACATCTGGCGCATCATCGGGTGCATCTCCATGAGCTGCTCCTCTGCGATCTCCTCGTAGATCTTGTAGGTGATAGACACCGTCAGGAGCAAGCCCGTGCCGGAGACGCCGCCGATGGTACCCAGCATGTTGGCCAGCACCGCGAGCAGACCCACCAGGGCACCGCCGATGACGGTGACCTGCGGGATATACTGCTCTAAGACGCGTTCGATGGAGCGGATGTTCCGCCGGAAGCCCGGGATCTGCATCCCGGAGTTGTGGATCTGCTGGGCCGTCGCTTCCGGTCCCATGTCCGTCGTCTCGACCCAGAAGACGGCGAAGACGGCGCCGCCGATCACCATGAAGGTGAGGTCGACGCCGATGCGGACCATGATCTCCCAGGGGGCGTTCGCGCCACCCATGCCGGCGAACCACATCCAGTCCTGAGGACTGTAGATCGGCGAGAGGAAGTAAAACAGCCCGCCGATGGGTTCGTTGGCGTTGTTGTACGTGCCGAGCCAGGCGGGAAGCTCGCCGAGCTGGGCGTGGAGGATGCGGCCGAGGAACTGGATGTTGGCCTGCAGCGCGCGGACGAGGATCATCGGCAGGACGCTGGCGTAGATGAGCTTCACCGGGAACCGACCCCTGGCGCCCTTGACCTGGGCGTTCGAGAGGGGAATCTCGACGCGAACGCTCTCGGCGTAGACGACGACCACGAAGATGGCGAGCGTCGTCAGAATGGGGATGATCGCGCCCCGACCGATGAGCAGCTCCGAGAGGCCCTGCTGGGTGAGTAGCGCCGGGAAGTCCACCCAGCCGACGAGGGCACCGAGCCAGGTCGGAATGATACCCAGGTTGCCTTCCTGGCCGATGCCGGGTAGGGTGAACAGCCCGCCGATGAGGCTCTGGCTGACGCCGGCGATGATGAACAGCCCGATACCGCTGCCGACGCCCCACTTGCTGACGACCTCGTCCATGAACAGGATGAGGATGCCGCCGACGGCTATCTGGGCGAAGATGAGCAGCCGAACGCCCGTCTCGCCCGCCGGGAACGCGGCCGCGAAGGCCTCACTCGGCGCCAGGAGGTTCCCGGCGAAGGCCATCGGCAGCCCCGTCAAGAAGATCATCACGACCACCAGCAGCTTCTGGAGGCCCTGGTACAGCACCTGGTCGCGGGGGTTGTTCTGCGTGTCGAGCCCGAGCAGGTCGGCACCGCCGAGCAACTGGAGGACGATGCTCGCCGTGACGATCGGTCCGATGCCCAGCTGCATCACCGTCCCCTGGCCGCCGGCCAGAATGGACCGGAAGCGACCGAAGACGTCGCTGCCCTCGCCTCCGAGTCCGAGCAGGTAGACGTTCGTCAGGAAGAAATACAGCACCAGGATGCCGGCCGTCCACGCCAGCTTCCGCTTGAAGGGGACGTGCCCCTCCGGCCGGCGGACCGACGGCATCCGGGTGAGTACCGGTTCGGCGGTGTCCTTCCAGCTCATTGTTTAGGCCTCTGTCTCGTCCTCGTCGGCTTCGTCGTCGGTTGTCTCGTCCTCGGCTTCTTCGGCGCGCTCGGACAGTTCGACGCTGCCGCCGGCCTCCTCGACCTTGGCCCGGGCGCTCCCGGAGAAGGCGTCGGCGACCAGCGACAGTTCGTTGCGGACCTGGCCTGCGCCGAGCACCTTCACGGCGTCGATCTCGTGGCCGTCCTCGACGACGTCCCGCGCGTCGATGCGGTAGCCGCCGTCGGTCTCCTCGGCGACGCCCTCCGCCGCGAGCAGCGGGGCGTCCTCGTCGAGTTCACGAACGTCGACCGTCGCGACCTCGTCCTGTACTTTCTCCGGCCTGCTGAAGCCGTGCTTGCCGAGCGGTTCGTGGTTGTGGAACTCGTGTTTGTCGCGGCCGGCCGCCCCGCGACCGCCGCGGTGGCCGGCACCCCGGCGGTTCTTGTGGCTGCCGCCGCCGTGGGTGCGAGAGCCGCGCTGGCGCTTTTTCTTGTCGGTCATTATCGCATCGCCTCCAGCAGCGCGTCCATCTCGTCCGTGGAGTGCTTGCCGAGTTCGCCGCCTTCCCGGACTGGGTGTTTGATGCCGTCGTGGCCACCCCGTGGCGGGTGCAGGCGAAGCGTCGGCGAGAGGTTCGCCTCCTTCAGCGTGGTCTCCTCGTCGATCAGCGCCTGGGCGAGTTCCTCGAGGTCGTCGTAGTTGGTGTTCCAGCCGACCCAGTCGTCGTCGACGTCGTCGTCGCCCTCGAGGGGCTCGGCGCGACGTTCCAGGACCTCGGCCAGCGTCTCGGCGCTGGGCTCGCCGTAGGCGACCCAGTCGTTGACCTTCGTGACCATGCCGCGGTAGGCGTCGGTCTCCGGGACGAGCGTCGCGTGGTTGACGCGGTTGACGTTGAGCATCTCCAGCGTGTCCCGGACGTCCTGGCTCATGTTGACTTCGCCCCGAAGCTGGACGAGCGCTTGCATCACTCGATCACCTCGCGCTTCTCGAAGGTGCGCTGGGGCACCCGGGCCTCGGCGGTCTTCTTGAGGGCGTTGAACGTCGCCTTCGCGAAGTTGACCGTCGTGCGGGTGTTCCCGGAACTCCGGGTCCAGATGTCTTCGATGCCGGCCAGTTCGAGGACGTGCCGGACGGTCTCTCCGCCCGCCAGACCCAGTCCGCGTGGGGCGGGCTGGAGTTCGACCTCGACGGAACCGGCCTTGCCAGTCGTCCGAAGGGCCACCGTGTGGGGGCGACCGCAGCCACACTCCCAGGACCCACAGCCCCGGGAGACGTCGATGAGGTTCAGCTTGGCCACTTCGATGGCCTTCTGGATGGCGCCGCCGACCTGGTCGTCGCGGCCCTCCGCGTAGCCGACGAGGCCGTCGCGGTTGCCGACGACGACGACACACCGGAACTTCACCCGGCGGCCGGAGTCGGTCATCCGCTGGACCATGTTGATGTCCAGCAC
>CAZGAX010000016.1:0-37972 GCA_964523745.1 uncultured Halobacteriales archaeon
GTAGCTTGGCCGAGCAGCCGACACGGGTGGGACTGAAAGGGGCCGGTCGATCGACCGGGGGCTTTCTGGCTGTTTGCGGTGTAGTCTCCGACCGAACAGTTCACGAACGGATCAACAACGGATCGGGCGAGTGTTGATAATCCCGCAGTCGAAAGAAGGTCCCAATGGCCGGGCTGCGGGACAGGATCGAGGACACTCTCGAGAACGACACCGGGTTCGACACGACGCAGTGGGGCGACCGACTCGACGAACTCCTCTACGAGGGAGAAACCGTCGAGGACGCCGTCGAAGTCGAGGATTCCCGGGTCGTCGTCACGAGCCACCGGGTCCTGACGTTCACCCCGGACCTCGAGGGGGCAAATTTCCAGGCCGTCGATCGACCCAACGTCGTCGGCGTGCGCAACGGCGCGGCCTCGGAGGTCGACCACCTCGTCCGGGGGGTCAAGTGGACCGTCATCGGCCTCATCATGGTCGCGGCCGGCCTCATGGTCGACCTCGACGGCATCGTCGGGAACGTGAACCTCCAGACGTCCGCGACCGAGGGCATGGGCGTCGGCGGCATCCTCGGGCTCGTCCAGCAGATGCTGGCGCTCATCCGCCAGGTCGACGACGTCCTCCAGGCCGTCGGCGCACTGGCCATGCTGGCCGGCGTCGCCGTCCTGGGATACTACGTCTGGACCCGCGACCCGACGCTCGTGCTGGAGGTCTCGGGCGACGACGACCTGCACGTCCCTCGACCCGAGGACGACACCGTCGCCGACCGGCTGGAGCAGGTCATCGCGCCGGGTCCAGACGTACCGCCGGAGGGCACCGCCGACCGCGACCCGACGGACGAGGGTCCCGAGCCACCGGACCGCGACCGGGACCCGCTCGCCGAGCCGTGACGCTCAACTCCACCGAGCACCAACCCCGCGCCGATGGACGGTGACGCCGTTCGCGAGAACGCTGCCGACGTCCCCGCCGAGCCCGGGGTCTACCTCTTTCTCGATGCCGGTAGCGACAGTGAGCCCGGAGAGACTGTCCCGGTCGTCGACGAAGGGGCCACCCTGGACGAATCGACGCTCGACGACGAGTCCCTCGTCCGGCTGTCGGCCGACACCGACGGCACCGAGCGGGTCCTCTACGTCGGCAAGGCCGTCGACCTCCGGGACCGGTTGCGGTCCTACGCCGACCCGCGAAGCGAGCGGATTCGCCAGATGGTCGGCCGGGCCGACGACGTCGACGTCGCCGTCACCGACACCGAGACGCAGGCGCTCCTGCTGGAAGCCAACCTCATCAAGCGACACCGGCCTCGCTACAACGTCCGGCTGAAAGACGACAAGTCCTACCCTCTCGTCCAGCTGACCGACCACCCGGTTCCCCGCATCGAGATCACTCGCGACCCGGAGGAGGGTGCGACGGTCTACGGCCCCTACACCGACAAGGGTCAGCTGGAAACGGTCGTCAAGGCCCTCCGGGAGACGTACGGCCTCCGCGGCTGTTCGGACCACAAGTACAGCGGCCGGGACAGACCCTGCATCGACTTCGAGATGGGGCTGTGCACCGCACCCTGCACCGGCGAGATCTCGGCGGAGGCCTACGCCGAGGACGTCACCGCCGTCCAGCGCTTTTTCGGCGGCGAAACGGGTGTCCTCGCCGAGCCCCTCCGGCAGGCCATGGACCAGGCTGCCCAGGACCACCAGTTCGAGCGCGCCGCCAACCTCCGCGACCGACTCGACGCAGTCGAAGCCTTCCACGAAACCGGGGGCGCCGCCGTCGCGAGCCACGACGACGAACGGCGGGTCGACGTCCTGGGCGTTTCCCTCGAGGGCAATTCGGCGACGGTGGCCCGACTCCACGCCACCGACGGCAAACTCGTCGACCGCGAGCAACACCGCCTCGACCTGCCCGACGGCACCGACGACTCCGCTGAGGTGCTGGCAGCGTTCGTCCCCCAGTACTACGCCGAACGGGAGCTACCCGACGCGCTCCTGGTGCCCGAACGGCCGGCCGACGACGAGCTGCGCGACTGGCTCGAAGCCACCGGGGTCGACCTTTCGGTACCGGGAGCCGGGCGAGAGGCCACGCTGGTCGACCTGGCGATGAAGAACGCTCGTCGGCGCGAACGGCCCGACGACGGTGTGGCGGCGCTGGCCGACGCGCTGGGACTGGCCAGGGCCGACCGAATCGAGGGATTCGACGTCAGTCACGCCCAGGGCGTCGCCGTCGTCGGCAGTAACGTCTGTTTCGTCGACGGGGCGCCCCGGAAGGCCGACTATCGGCGGAAGAAGCTGGACGAGACGAACGACGACTACGCCAACGTGCGGTCGCTCGTCCAGTGGCGAGCCAGGCGGGCCGTCGAGGGCCGGGACGACCGGCCGGACCCTGACTTGCTGGTGATCGACGGCGGCGAAGGTCAGTTGGGTGCCGCCCGGGATGCTCTCGCCGAGACCGGCTGGGACGTTCCGGCCGTCGCACTGGCCAAGGCCGAGGAGCGCGTCGTCACGGCGGACGGCGTCTTCGACTGGCCGGACGACGCTCCGGAACTACACCTCCTGCAGCGCGTCAGGGACGAAGCCCACCGCTTTGCCGTCCAGTACCACGAGACGTTGCGCGACGACGTTTCGACCGTACTGGAGGACGTTCCTGGAATCGGACCGACGTTGCGTCGGCGGCTCCTCCGCCGGTTCGGGTCCGTGTCGGGCCTCCGGGCGGCCTCGGTCGCAGAACTTCAGGCAGTAGACGGCGTCGGTGGCGAGACGGCCCAAACTATCCGGGAACGCCTCTCCTGACTGTTCCGGCGGCGGCCGGAATACCTGACGTACTCCGGCCGAACCCGGAGGTAGTTCCCAGCCACTCGTTCCCGTTCGTGGTGTAAACGACTTGTTCAGGGACTCTACCGAATTGTTTGGATACCTGTATCGGAGTGTTGCCTGACCCCCAACCTGACTGTTTGGCATTTCTACAAGCGAAGTGAGGGGGTTACCGGCGGATCAGGGAACTGAGAAGATAGTGAGAACGGAACTGGTGAGTGAACTACCAGTTAGGTTACTTTTGAGTCACGAATTAGGCGAAAATCGGGAGAAATCACTACTCAGAAAATACAGCTACCGCTCGCGGGAATTGGCTACCACAGAGAAAACCGCTGTTCAGTCAGGAGGGGTGAACAGGCAGAACGCGACCAACTCGATAAGCTCGCCCGCAAGGATCGGCGGGTGCTCACCGAGATCGACGTCCACCGCGTCTCGAAGGATGAAGTTCGCCATCCGCCACACGTTGTACAGCAGCGTCCCAATCACGAAGTATAGGAACCGAATCCGGTAATCCTTCGACGCCGACGTCGGCAGGAAGTGCTTCTTGATGGTCTTGTACTCGTTCTCGATCTCCATCCGCTGACTGTACTGGCCGAGCAATGCTTCCGCGCGGTGATGGTCAACGTGCTCGTTGATCGTGAACACCGCGTACTTGTCCTCGTCCTTCTTCGACGGCGTGTACACGTACGTGATGTCGTGCTCACGACCGTCGTATTCGTGCGTGCCGTGCCCGAGACGACTGTCGTACACGTCGTGTTCCTTGATCTCCTCGATGTTCTCCTTATCTACCTTCGCGCGAGCGGGCTTTCCGAGTACGTACAGTAACTCACGCCGGTCGATAACGTCACGAGTCTCCTTGCTACTGAATCCACGGTCGAGGAACACCTTGTGAATGTCCACGTGACGGGACGCCTGCTCTAACAAACTCTCCACAATATCAGCGCGAGACGTCCGCTCGATGTCCCATCCCATCTCGTTTTCCCACCGTCGCTGATCACGCACAGGTTCTACACCGAGGACAATCGGTGTGTTCTCAGCGATAATCGTGATCGTGGCGAACTTGTATCCACGCTCATCACTATCCTTGAGCCCGGACACCAAGTCGGGGTGGTCAGGATCTATCAGTTTCTCCTTCCCTTTGATGGTCACCTTGATGGGGGTCTTGTCGGACTTGCGGGCCTCCTTCTTGGACATGAATGGCGAGGCATAGAAGTTCCACGCGGTGATGTCAATCGCCGCGTGAACCGGCTCCGTGAATCCTGCCTCAGCGTAGTCCTCATCGGTGAGCTCGTTCAAGATGTTCTCAACGCCTGCGTGGAACGGCTCCAGTACTTCATCACGGATTCGCTTCCACTCCGGCTGCTGCTTTCCCGTCACGAACTCGTCGAACGTGAGCTGGGACTCCGGGTTAGCGACCTTCTTCATCGTGCGGTTATGCGACGACCCGTGCGGGACCTTCTCCCGTTCACTGAGTCGGGCGAACCGTCGTGAAGCGGTCGTTGTCCCGGCACGAGACATATTCAAGTAGCCTTGCCGCTCGAAATACGCTTCCAACGGGTACGTCGCGTTACTGGCGCGATCCGCAGTGAACTCACTGAACCCGAGGTCAGTCGCGCGCTTCACCGCATCCATAATCTCCGCTTCACTGACCCGGTCGTGCTGGACGTCTTCCGGATCAAGTGCGGGTTCATTCGTCCGGATAACATCGTGCTCGGCACACACCGTTCGAATGACTTCAGCAGCGTCTCGTAGTAGCTTGCGCTCTGCCGGGTCGAATCGATTGCGCTTGTTGTGACTGATGATCTGCTGAGAGATCGGCCGGTCGAAGCCGAGACGCAGGTACACGTACGCAGCCCCGCGTAGCCGGCGCGCGAGCTCTGACTGATTGAACTCGCGCGCGTACTTGTAGAGGAACAACCGAACCATCGATTCCAAGTCGAACTTCGCACGACCTGGATCATCGTACCCGGTGAACCAGTCCTCATCGATGTCGAGATTCGTGATGACGCGGGTGATGTGGTCGTGAATGTGGCACAAGTCCTCTGTCTGCTCCTCGATGGAGCTCAGGATCTCATCATAGTAACTGTGATCGTCGGTAGCCGTCACCGACACCACCACCGTGAATCACGTCCCGATTGAGTAACACCGGAGCGAACAGGCATCCACGCGTGGCTCCCGAACTGCGACCGGATCGGAACCGGGCTGGGCAGGGAACCGAGCATGGCGTGCCAGAGTGTTACTTTGAATCGAAGCATATTTTCGCGCGTGCGATTTCCGAATTGCCAAATAAACGTACGTACTGCGTGGTTTAAGCCGAGAACCGTACAGAGGAATCCGGAAATGACTGCAGTTTAGATCAAAGTATAATTCGATTCGAATCTACCTTCAGTTTCTAAGAGGGTCCACGCGAAACGATGCGGTGAATGCCCGACTCTGAGTCGATTAGTGATTTCCTTCAGAAACGTGGCGCACTCGGTATTCTTACGCTCCTCTCAACGGCGGACGGACGACGATTCAAACACTTGAACGAGTACCTCACGATCAGCTCGTCAACGCTCACTCTCCGTCTCACTGAAGCCCGTGGACTGGGGCTCGTGGTTCCCGGGATGGAGACTGATGAAACTAGTGTGAACAACGAATACCGAATCACGACGCGCGGGAAACGCGTTGCACGCCAGATGGAGAGTCAGGGTCTCATCCACGCCGTTCAGACGATCCTTGACTACCAGCAAGACGTTGAAAGCGAACTACCTGATTTACTCGATTGGGTCGAAGATCACAAAGATGAATTAGCACGGTTGGATGACCGAACACCGTATCAAGATCCGTTTGGAGAGTCCGTCGTTGATACCGGGGATGAACCAGAATACGACGATGAGTTCATGGTTGAGGAGGATTTCGGCAGAGTCGAGCAGTGGGGCACTGAACCAGATGAGGAAGAAAACGACGCAGACGAGTAGGATCTTGGGTACCTAGTCTGGTATTGTTTTCACTCACGGTCAGCGTTAAGTTGCGAACCTGCTTCAGGACCACTCAACGTAACGAGGTCTCCTGCTTCAGCACAATCCGGGCAGAAGGGGAGATCGTCTGTGTTGCCGTCCCAATCAACGGTATTCCATTCGAATGAGCCACCACATCCAGAACACCGCCAATTGTAGACTCCGTACTCCTCGGCAAGATCAGGGGATTGATGAGCGAGTGTCGGTGTGAGACGCGCATCACGCTCCTTGTGTGCGTCTATGTACTCTTGGAGGTTGTGCCGGTCGTACTGATCGAACACGGGGAGCAGACCGTCAGAGCCGGTATCTGCGTACAGTGAATCAGCCTCACCGCAGCGATGCTTGAACGAACAGTAGTTGCACTCCCAGTCGCGCTCAGGTATGGCTGGAGGGAGTTCACATGCTTGTTCGTACTCGGTTTGAGTAGCCATCCATTCTACAACGCGCTCCCAGAACACGGGATCGAATTTGATGTGAAACGCTTCAATGTCCAGTGTTGTCCGACTCCCGTACACAACCATTCCGTCCGTGATTGAGTGGTCGTACTCGTTGTTAAGGGCGTATAGGCACGCGTGGAGTTGCGCCCGATGGTGCGGTTTCGGGCCTGATAAATGATCGACGGAGGTCGTCGTTTTAATCTCCGTCAGGAACAACGGCTCTGCATCGGCATTCACGATTGCAGGGTCAGTTGACCCGCGCACTTGGAGTGAAGTACCATCGACGACGAACTCGGTGTCAATCCAGAGTGAGTTCGCTACGTACGTTTCAGGAGTGGTGATGTGCTGCAGGAATGGGACGATAACCTGTTCTTCAAACTCGGAGCCAATCCAGAACAGGCCTTCCGGCGGGGTGCCTTCGCGTGGCGCGTTCTTCCGGGCGTAGCTGGCTTTCCGATGACATTGAAGGAGTTTGCTCGGTGAATGACGCTCTGGGTCTTTTGGTGGCGATGGCCCGTTGAAATACGCCTTCCCTTCGAGGATGTTCGTCTGGAATTGCTGTTCACTGTACCAATCGTTGAACGCACGATTCGTGACGCGCTGACGCACGATCTGTTGCGCTTCCTGGTCGGGATTCGGAGACGGTGAGTCCGCTCCGATAGGTGTGTCTCTGGATGGACCGCTCATCACGATTCGAGTGAGAAGACGGGAGACAATAGGCAGCCGCGTGTAATTTCCGAATCCGTCACCAATCGACCAGGTGAGCACGCTGAGCGGTGTCGCGTTATGCTCTCGTCCGGTAGATTCGGGCCTTTGTGTTCCCTTCAGCGCGGATCAGATTGTAGTGTTCGAGTTTAGATAGATAATTCCGGACCATCCGCTTGGTTTTCGGGTCACTCGCAGTAGCACAATACGTCTCATAGAGGTTCTGTGGGGTAATCTCCCCGTGCTCCGTGATGATGTTGTACAGGAGTTCTTGGTCCGTTGTGAGTCGGTCTATGGTTTTCTGCTTGATTTCCGATTTCGCTTCCGGAGTCTCTTCCTGAATAATGTCGGCGGTGATCTCATCGACTGACTCGTTTTTCGCTTTCCGTGCTGATCGACGAAGGATACCGATTGCAACACGAGCGTCTCCACCCGCGTTTGCTGCAATCAACTCTAATCGAGGGGTGTCGATAACCCCATCTGTGAGTCCCCACCGAACGCGATCACTGAGAATAGCAACGAGTTCTCCCTCCCAGTATGAGCGGAAACGAATGCGTTCACAGTCAGCAAGACGACTGTTCAACCGGTCATCAACAGCCGCGAAGAGCTCCTCTTCATCGTTGGAGATAAGGATCATCGTAAGATGCGGAATCCGGTATAGATCATACAGTAGCGACTTGTCTTCTAACTGGTCTACTTCATCCAGAATGACGACGTATGGCGTCTCGTCAGCCTTCCGAAGCCGTTCAAGCAGGACGTCCTTCGGTGTGGATTGCCGGTGAACATCAACGGTTCGGCCGATCCCATCCAGCAGCCTGTACAGGGTTTTGAAGCGGCTGTGGTCCTCCCAGCAGTTCACGTACTGGTAATTCAGGCTAACCACTTCCTCACGCAACTGTTCTACCAAGAACTGTGCAATACAGGTCTTGCCCGCACCTGACGGGCCGTGGAGAAGTGCCGGGTCAGCTCGTTGTCCTTCCGTAATGGGGATGAGAACGCTGGAAAGGTAGTTGACTTCGGCATCTCGGTGTTGCACCTCCCGAGGGATGAATTCTGGTTGCAGGACGCGTGCATCTGTTATCATGGGTGCGTCGACGGGAACTGCCAGGCAAATAAATGGAAGTGTGTGATTTCCGAATTTCCGGAACGAACCAACCTTAAAGATTATCAGCTATCATCAGGTGAAGCCCGCAGATCGGTCAGTTGACGACCAAGCCCAGTTGAGCGCCAGTGCGGATGTGCTGCGTCACTTACTACCGAATCCAGGTTCGGATAGTGTAACGCCATCCCGACACCGGTAACTCCCGAAAGGCCGATTCAAGCGTAGTATCCGTCGGCCAGTACCATCCCGAGTACACCTGAGCCTCTTTTAGCCTCGTCTCACTCGAAGTCCGTTCCCGATGGCCAGCAGTTCGGAGCCTTCATGCGCGACTACTGCAAGAGCGATACCGAGTACACCGAGCAGCGCTCCGGGGATGAGTACGGCCAACACGAGCAGCGAGAACACGATGTTCTGACGGCTAATCCCCTGTGCACGCTTGCCGAGCCGAAGCGCATACGTCACCTTCGTGATATCATCCGCCATCAGGGCGATGTCAGCAGCCTCAATCGCAGCATCCGTTCCTGCAGTTCCCATAGCGATGCCAACCGTGGCTTGGGCCAATGCCGGTGCATCATTGATCCCGTCGCCGACCATCCCGACCGCTTCGTACTTCTTCGTGAGTTCCTTGACAGCATCGACCTTTTCCTCCGGTTTCAGGTCCGCTCGGACATCGTCAATCCCGAGTTCTGCTGCGATTGCCTGCGCCGTTTCTTCATTGTCTCCCGTGAGCATGAGAACCTCAACGCCCATCTCGTGAAGCTCACGAATGACGTCTTTCGCCTCTGGTCGCGGTTCATCACGGAGTGCAATGACCCCCATGATCCGGTCAGGTGTTCCAACAAGTACGACGGTCTTCCCCTGGTTTCGAAGGTCTTCAACCTCTGAAAACCCTTCTACGTCGAGGTCGAACCGCTCGAAAAGCCCTGGCTTCCCCACATAGACGGTTTCCTCCATGAGTTGGGCTTGCGCGCCGTAGCCGGTGATCGAGCTGAATTCGGACACTTCGGTCTGTTCGAGTCCGCGTTCAGCCGCGGCGTTCATGATCGCTTCTCCAAGGTGGTGTTCGGAGTATTGTTCGACGCTCGCTGCCTGTCTAAGCACGTCGTCTTCGGTACCCTCAAACGCAATCACATCCGTAACCACTGGTTCACCCCGCGTGAGGGTTCCAGTCTTGTCGAAGGCGATGGCCTCGATTTTCCCGAGGTTCTCAAGGTGGATACCCCCCTTGACAAGCACGCCTTCACGTCCAGCGCGCCCGATACCGGATGCGATGGCGATGGGCGTAGACATGACCAAGGCACAAGGGGCAGCCGCGACGAGCAGAACGATTGCGCGTCGTGCCCAGTAGTCCGGCAGGGCGATAACGAACGGTGCTATCATGAGCCCAAGGGCAGCGAGGAGAACAATCGGCGAGTAGACGCCGCCAAATCTCTCGATGAACAGCTGGGACTTCCCCTTTTCTTCCTGTGCTTCTTCGACGAGGTGGATCATCTTCGAGAGCGTGTTGTCCTCGAAGGTGGTGGTCGCTTCAATGTCGAGGACTCCTTCCTGATTGACGGTGCCTGCGAACACCTGATCGCCCTCTTGTTTATCGACGGCGGTGGATTCGCCGGTGACCGCTGCCTGATCGACCGTGGAGCGACCATCGACGACACGCCCGTCGGTCGGGATAGATTCGCCAGGTTTGACGCGAAACAGGTCGCCGATGTCGAGTTCTCGTGCAGAGACCATTTGCGTGGTTCCGTCTGTGATGAGACGCGCTTCTTCAGGCGCGAGATCGAGCAAGCTTCGAATTGAGGCGCGGGTCCGTGCGAACGTGTATTCCTCAACGCCTTCCGCAGCGCCATACAGAATGACGAGGAACGCTGCTTCCTCCCACAGGCCGAGCGCGGCTGCGCCACCGGTCGCGGCTAACATCAGAATCTCAATATCGATTTCGTATTCTTCAACCAACTCTTCGAACCCTTCTTGCGCCCAGTGGAAACCTCCGAGCAGCATTGCTACTACGTACAGGCCATTTTCGGCCAGTAATGGGAGGTAGTCGAAGAGGCTGAGTCCGAAGGTGAGAATCGCTATCATGCCTGCGATGAGCGCATTTCGTATCGGTGGGAAGAGGTACCACTGTCCGCTCCACTGTGTGTTGTTTTCCTCCGTGTCGTCCGTATCACTCATACTGGTAGAGTAGAGGACTGACAGGATAAGACTTGATTTGGAATATTCTAAAAGCGAGTTAGAGTATGCTAATCACGAGGTGGGTCTGAGGGTGAAACCGGATCGTGATTCATGTACTGCTTGATGATTTCGGCTTCAGCCCGACGCACACGGTACGTGAGCGTTGACCGGGGGAGGCCGAGTTCTTCGGCAAGTTCACCGAGATCAATCTCCCGAGGGGTGTTGTAAAACCCATGGTGAACAGCAGCGGTTAGCGCATCGCGCTGTTCACGGGTCAGCGTACCCTCCTCAGCGGAGAACGTGGCAGTATTCGTTGCTGAAAGCCCCGTCAGCCGGATGATTTCTACATTGACGTCAGCCGAGAGTTCTGCGTGTAAGGCGTCGAAGAAACCGTGGATATCGGCGTCTTCAGGATGGATGATACGCCAGGTGTGACGGCGCTGTTCATGCTGTGTTTCGAAGAGCAATCCATCACCGAGATGCTCAAGCCCGAGGTGCGGGATGGACGTACAAACGGGTGTTCGTTGCCAGTACGTGTAAAGGACGAGCGTATCGTCCGTCTCATCGAGAACCTCTGTTTCGGAGTCCGCTCCACACGGTTCAGTAGCAATACAGTCTGCGTAGTAGTCGGCAGTGAGAAACGTGTCTTCGATAGCCGAGAGAGCGTCGGGTGAGCCAGTTGCATGGTCAACGCGCCAGAGGCTATCTGCTGTGGCATGGAGAGACAGCGACCGGACCCGAGCATCGGGGAAATCAGCCAACGTATCCGCAAGCGTATTCCACCCTGGATCGTAATCAAGGGCGAAAACAAGTTCTCTCATGCCCGACGGAAGGAGATCCATCGATAAAATACACCGGACTTCTACCCGGTTAGGCCGTTCGTCGCTCTTCAAAGGATTATGAACGCGTACAGGCTCGTTAGATCGGATCATCTTGGGCGTGAGTTTCTGCCATTCGCTTGGCTTCAGCTGCGTACTGTTTGCGTTCGGCTTCATCCTCGACAGCACCCAAGTTGTCTGGATCAACATCCAGTGCAGCGGTCGTATCGCGCATATCTGTGAAGCTCGTCAGCGCACGCTCTTTTCTGAAGTATTGCTTGCCATCTGGGGTTGCGTAGACGAGGATAATCAAGTTCTGTTCGTCGTCAGAATACGTTCGCTCGACCAACCAGACACGCTCCGTGTCGTCTTCCATAGCTGGTTTTAGGTGGACTAGCCTGATAGGGCTTAAGTTGGAATATTCCAAACTCAGGTTTACGCGGAGTGCAAACCATCTCTGGTGCCTGAAAGAGGGCAAGATTCTGAATCTTTCAGGCACTTTCCCGTGTGAGATCCTCGCGGTAGTTGCGGTCGGGAATCACTCAAATCTACATGTACGTGACGTAGTTGTCAATCACGTCCTCAACGACATCGAGACGGTACTTGGTGATGTCCCACTCAGCCGCTGTTCGACGTATCTCTGTTGTTCGCTCGGTGTTGTCGATCCTAGTAGCATGTTCACGGAGGCCCTCAGGTGAATTCACTTCGTACTCCTTCTGCCACGCTTCGATTTGAGCGTAGAGATTTTCTTTCAAATCGAGGAGCCCGTCGGAATCGTGCTCATCCAAGAGCTCACGGACTACTTGGAATCGCTGATAGATCGGGTCAGCAGCGTACGCCTTTGTCCCTTTATTGTTGAATTCGAGAAGGACCGTCATCTTAACGAGGCGGTTGAGATGTTCACGAGCAGTGCGTTCAGAGACGCTTGCCTCTGCCGCAATCCATGAAGCTGATCGGGGGGTCGAAAGGGACTGGCTGACTGCCTGAACTCTGTCGAAGGCGCTCGCATGTTTCCTCCACGCCTCAGTACCCGGTTCTGAGTCAGCCATAGCAGCCAGTAATAGGCAGAATGCAATAAGCAGTTCCCAAACTCAACCTCTTGGTGCGAGCGAACTCAAAATGGGGTGCCGTCTGAAACCTATCAGAATTCGGGCGTTACGGCCGGATTTCGGCTCATTTGTGGGAGAGACGAACCGATCACCCCCTATCATGTTTGCGAACTAGTGATTTGTAGAAATCCAAACTGCGAAGTTGGGTGACCGCCCTGGCCGTATTTCTATATAGCGAAATGCAATACAATACTTAAATGGCGGCGGGAGTATCGGGAAAAACGTTGGTCACAGCGGGTGAGCAATGGACCGTGGGCGGCCCGTGGCGGAACAGGCCGACGATATACTCTGCCTGGCCAGGTGGAAACCATTCAACGAGTTCTCGGCATCGAACCCGCGGCGAGAAGTATCCGAAATAAATCCTTACTGGAGCTGAATGCGGGCGACCGGCAGGTTACGCCAGTAACAGAAGTTCACGATACAACATTCTCCCCCCCCCGTTCGACGACTACCCTCTCGGAGCTACAGCGGTGCCAACAGCAGGATCATAGCGTTCTGACCCTCTGGGCGACGAACGGAAGTGACTGGTCGAGCTCCGGGTCAAAAGCAACCGTTCGTTGCTGCAGAGCCGATATATCCCGTGTCGATACACGAAATGCCCCGGATTCGCATTCTCGAACCGCGTCGGCCCATCCTCGGAAAGCACTCGTTGAAGCACCCAATCAGAGCCTCAAAAGCAAATCCGTACCGCCCTCGCATGGGTGGCCGATCTCGGCGTGTCCGCAGAAGTCAACTGTAACGACCAACGTCGATTCTCGACGACCGCCACAGCCGAACTCTCTGTATCACCGGAAACCTCGAGCCGAGACCCGCGCCAGCTTAAATAATAAAGTGCATAATGCGATATAGAATCGTCGATAGCAGAGTGGTGTCGGTTCTAGTCCAGGCTGCTGGTCGAAGCGGACGAGTTCCAGCAACGAGCACAACCACGATCGGCGCCCAACCCCCGGGTTGATGGTGTGCAAACGGCCAACCAGCAGATGGTACAACCCCGGCCACGTTAGTCGTCCGCCGGTTGTACAAAATGGGAACCGAAGTGTGGTTTCCCGAGTCGCCCGATTCCGGGGTTGCAGATGAGCCCGCCCGGTAGAACTACGCCGTGCCGGCGGGCCAAGATCCAAATGGCTCGTAGAGTTCCCAGTCGTACCGATACTACTCCGAGTTCGGGAACGTCCCGGACGTCGGGGCGGCCGATCGATTCAGTATATCCCGTACAAGTTTATCCTTCGCTACGCAATGCTACCGCCCTCACGCAATGACAGGCCAAGGAAGGAATGCACACCATCCTTTTCCCCAGCGAATAGCAGGGGCCGATCCGCGTTCGGGCAAGTAATCTCGGAGCGAAATGCGACCGAGGTGAACTGGACCTGGGTTACGCGATACGGGTGCGCTCTTCAGACAAACCTATCTTCCTCGCACTTCCCGGCCGACCACAGTTCCGGACCGAGCTGGCCTCGTACGAACTCCACCTCAGAACCGGTTACCCACGGCAGTTCTTTATATAATAAACGTGTATAGGCGATATAGAATCCGGAATTGGAGCCGGAGTGAATGGCCGTCGGCGCCCCGGAGAACCACGTGAGGCGCAAGACCGGAGACCTATCCGCGAGAGATACGGATCGTACTACTTCTGGTAACCGAGCGGAGCGAATTGCCGAATGCTTATGCGCCTCGAACTCCAGCAATTCGTACGCGTTACTCCGGGAGAGACCAGCCATGTGCGGCAACGAACCGATGGAAAGACACGGGTCGAGCGAGATGTCTCTCCGGTTCCTCGTGGTCGAACCGGACGCCGATACCCGTTCGGAACTCCGGTCGTACGTCGACGACCACCGACAGGATGTCCAACTCGAAGTCGTCGACGGGGCGTCGGCGGCGATCGAAGCCGTCCGGGAGGGGTCGTTCGACTGCGTCGTCTCCGAGTACGGGCTGGCCGAAATGGACGGAATCGAACTCTACCACAAGATCGCCGACGCTGCCGAGAACACCCCGTACGTGCTGTTTTCGAGTACGGGTCCGAAGGGTGTTGCCCGAGCGGCGTTCGACGCCGGTATCGACGACTTCGTGCAGAAACGGCCGGACGAATCCGGTTTCGAGTTCCTCCTGGACAAGGTCGAGGGCGTCGTCGGACGGAATCGCGAGCCCATCGACGACGACCCAGGCAGGCGACCGGCCGTAGAAGCAATTGCTGCGGTCTTCGCAAACGGCGAGGCTGTCTGGACGACAGGCGGGATGGATGCGGACCCCGAACAATCGGCTGACGGCGTCGATGCGGCGATAGACGCGGTCGTCGCTGCACCCGACGCGTTCCGAACGGCGGTGGCCCGCGCCAGGTCGAACCGGGAGACGGTGGCGCCGCTCCGCTGGCCCCGGGCCGACGCCGGTGAAATCGAGCACTGGGGATACCCCCTACCCGACGACGCCAGGTTCGAGCTGTACCGCGACCGGACGGAGGAGGCGACCAGGGGCACTCGTTTAAAGCGATACGAACGACTGCTCGATACGGCGAGCGACGGGCTGTACACCCTCGACGTCAACGGCTACTACCGGTACGTGAACGACCGGTTCGTCGAGCTGACGGGCTACGACCGCGAGGAACTGCTCGGACGGCACGCCTCGACACTGATGGGCGAAGGAGAGTACGAGAGGGGGCAACAGCACGTCCAGGAGGTCGTCGGGGACGCTGAACGCGAGAGCGAGGTGCTCGAAATGAGCGTCGAAACCAAGGACGGCGAGCAGATGCCGACGGCGATCCACTTCTCGCCGATGTACGACGAGGACGGCGCCTACGACGGCCTCGTCGGCGTGACCCGGGACATCACCGAACAGAAGGAACGGGAGCGAGAGCTGGAACGCCAGAACGAGCGCCTCAGCGAGTTTGCCAGCATCGTCTCACACGACCTGCGCAATCCACTGACCACGATAGAGGGGAACCTGACGCTGTACCGCGAAACCGGCGACGAATCCCGGCTGGACGCGGTCGAAACCCAGGTCGAGCGCATGTCGGCCCTGGTCGACGAACTGCTGGAACTCGCCCGGCAGGGACAGCGCGTCGGCGCCAAAGAAGACGTCGACCTCGACGGCCTGGTCACCGAGTGCTGGGCCGGCGTTTCGACGCCCGGCATCGCGCTAAACCGGCCCGAAACGCTGGGGTCGGTGCGGGCAGACCGGGGCCGACTCGCACAGGTGTTCGAGAACCTGTTCCGGAACGCAGTGGAGCACGGTGGCCCCGACGTGACCGTGACTGTCGGTCGGCTCGACGACGGGTTCTACGTCGCCGACGACGGCGACGGCATCGACCCCGACGTCCAGGACAAACTGTTCGAATACGGCGTTTCCACCCGAGAGAACGGGACGGGAATCGGCCTCGCTATCGTCTCCGAAGTCGCCGCAGCCCACGACTGGACGCTCTCGGTCACCGAGAGCGAGTCTGGTGGTGCCAGGTTCGAGTTCACGGGCGTCGATGGCTAGGGAAGCGTAGTGGTCAGGAGCCTCACCCACCCGGTGAGTGTTCGTGGACAGAAATTAGCAGCTCCAGAATAGATTTTGAGAGTACTGCTATATCTGATAGGTAAGCGGCCGGGTTGCCCATCCGGGACGAAAGAGCGTCGAACCAGCGAAAGAGAACCAGTCGGGCCGCCGTCCAGCAGCTGAATTGAAAGAGAACAGGAACGTGAGTCGGACGTCTACCCACGTAGGCTTTCGAAACGGACGGGCGGAGAGGTACCAGGTCGCTGTGGTTGGTACGTGCGGGTTTCCAGCGGCGTAACGACGCTAGTCGGAAACGTCGGGTCAGGTACCAGTTCGCGTCCGTTCCATCAGATACGAATGCATTACTCGAGATTGTCTCTATCGGTCGTGGGTTGACCGAGAACCGGTGGTAGTGCCAGGTGACAGTATAAAACGCAGTGGGGGAGATGAACCAGCGATGGAAACAGGCGACGAACTCTGCTGGACTCGAGGTTGACTACGTGGGTCAGGAGAGTCAGGTGGTCCCGACTCATCGACGCTATCCGGCCTGTTCCATCCGACGTGCTAACCGGTCGAGGTTAGCGATACGTGCTTCGATCGCACGAGATAAAAATCTACTGCTCGTCGGTGGGGATTCCGGGATTACGCGGGACCGATTCGCTCGAAGGCACCCGGCCGACAGCACCGGGACCGACCTCGATCCGGCCCGGTGTGACGGCGGTCAACACCGGTGTTGGTCCTGGTTCAGCGGTATTGGACGCCATCGTAACTGTGAATACGACGCCTCGGCAATCCCGACATATCACGTGAGAGAGCAACGTCCCATGGCGACCCCTGGCGGGGCGACGTGGAGGGATCCAGAGCCGTCTTCGGGTTATCGATGACCTGGCAGTACCGGGACACGGTGTTAGTCCTCACGACGCTGGCGTTCATCGCGACGATGGTCGCCCGACTATCGATCAGCGCCGTCGTCCCGCTGATCACGACCGACTTCGGCGTCTCGAACGGCGTCATCGGCCTGACGTTGACGGGTATGTGGGCCGCCTACGCCCTGATGCAGTTTCCCAGCGGCGTCCTCGGCGACCGGTTCGGGGAACGACGGGTCGTCCTCGCCGCCGTCGGACTCACGTTCCTGGCATCGGGGTTGCTCGCGGCCGCTCCTGGCCTGGCGACGTTCAGTATCCTCGTCGTCCTGCTCGGGGCCGGAACGGGCCTGCACTACACCGTCGCGACGACGTTCCTCACGGACCAGTTCGACGACGTAGGCCGGGCCGTCGGCATCCACGTCGCCGGCGGGCCGGTCGCCGGCCTGCTCGCCCCGCCGGTTGCCGCTGCCGTCGGGGTGCGGTTTGGCTGGCGTAGCGCCACGGCTCTCTCGGCGCTCGTCGCCCTCCCGGTGTTCGTTCTGTTCGCCTGGCGCGTTCGACCGACGGTCCCGTCCCGACCGGGGCGACCGGTGCGCGAACAGTTCGAACTCCGGACGCTTCTCGACCTGCTCGCGCGGCCAAGCATCGCGTTTTCGACGGTCATCGCCGTTCTGGGGGCGTTCACCTGGCAGGCGACCGCGTCGTTCCTGCCGACGTATCTCACCGTGAGTGGGGAATTCTCGACGACGGTGGCAGCGGTGCTGTTCTCGCTGTTTTTCCTGGTCAACGGGCTCACACAGCCGGTGACCGGGTGGCTCTCCGACCGGCTAAACCGGGACGCCGTGACGACGCTGACGATGGCGGCTGGCGTCGGCAGCTATGCCGGTATCGTCCTGGCCGAATCGCTTGTCGGCGTCGGCCTGGCTATCGTCGTCATGGGGTTTGCGATGAGCTGGGGGGCGCCCGTCCAGTCGCGGTTCATCGACCTGCTCTCGACCGACGAACAGAACGTCGGCTTCGGCATCGTCCGGACGGTGTACATGACCGGCGGCGCCACCGGGAGCGTGGGCGTCGGCGTCCTGGCGGACGTCGCTGGCTGGGACGCCGCCTTCACCGTCCTCGCCGGGATACTGGCAGTCGCCCTCGTCATGCTCCTTGCCAACCGCCGGCTGGGGCTGTAACCGGCCTCAAACTTTTTCCCCTGGCGAACTGAAACGGGTGTATGACCAGGCCAGAGGTACTCGTACTGTCGGGTATGCCGTCCGAGACCCCCGAGACCGTCGACGACCTGACAGCGCCGATACGAGAGGCACACCCGGACGTCGGCCTCGCGATCGCAACGGACTACGCCGACAGTCTCGACCGGATAGCCACCGCCGACGCGGTCATCGCCCAGCATCCAACCGCCGAACAGCTCGACGCCGCCGAGGAACTGGAGTGGCTGCACGCCCTGGCAGCCGGCGTGGACTACCTGCCGCTGGACCGCCTCGCGGACGACGGCGTCGCGGTGACGACCGCGTCGAGTGCCAACGCCAACGCCGTGGCCGAACACGCCCTGAGTCTGCTGCTGGCGTTCGAACGGGGGCTGCCCGAGACCATCCGCAACGAGGAGCGTGCCGAATGGCGCCTGCTGTCGGCCGGCGAACTCCGCGGCCAGACGGTCGGCCTGCTCGGCGTCGGAGAGATAGGCACCCGGGTCGCGGAGCTGTGTGACGCACTCGGCATGCACGTCGTCGGACTGAAGCGCGACCCGACCGAGGCGCCGGACGTCCTCGACGCAGTGTACGGTCAGGACGGCCTCCACACCGTGCTCGGCCAGTCGGATTACGTCGTGGTTGCCTGTCCGCTGACCGACGAGACCCGGGGGATGCTCACTATCAAAGAGTTCTCCACGTCGATGAAGCGCTCGGCGGTGCTGGTCAACGTCGCCCGGGGAGAGGTCGTGAACCAGGACCACCTGGCCGTCGCCGTCCAGCGGGGTTTCATCGGCGGGGCGGCGCTCGACGTCTTCGAGGACGAACCCCTCCCGCCGGAATCGCCGCTCTGGCAGTGCGAGGACGTACTCGTGACGCCGCACGTGGCTGGCGCGACCGACCGGTTCCTGGCAGGCTGCGGGGAGCTGTTCGCGGAGAACTACGAGCACTTCGTCGCGGGACGACTGGACGACCTGCGCAATCGGGTAGTCTGATCACTCCGGCGAGGCGTCTTCGAACGTCGCCGTCTCCTCGCGGAGTTTCACGTTCCGGAGTTCCTCCCGGTCGAGTGCGGCGTCGACCGGATAGGCGGCGTTGAGCAGTTCCTTGTTGGCCCGGACGGCCGCCGGGTCGGTGTGTTCGACGACGTCGGCGGCGACGTCGCTGACGCGTTCCTCGAGGTCGTCCTCGGGCACGACGTCGGTGACGAGACCGAGCGACGCGGCCTCGCTCGCCGTGACCTCTCGTCGGGTGAACACCAGTTCGCGAGCCCGCCCGTCGCCGACCAACAGGGGCAGGAGCGACGTCGAGGCATTCGAGACCGTGACGCCGATTTCGGTCTCGGAGAGACGGAAGGTCGTCCCCTCGGCGGCGTACCGCAGGTCGAACGCCAGCGTGAGTTCGAAGCCCCCGCCGATGGCGTAGCCGTGGAGTTTGCCGACGACCACGCCGTCAAAATTCCTGGCGGCCCGGGTTACGTCCTGGAACAGGCCGATGCGTTCGGTGCCGACCGACGCCTCGTCGAGGTCCGCGCCGGCGGTGAACGCCTCGCCGGCGCCCTCGACGACCACGACGGGATACGCGCCGCTGGCCGCTTCGAGCGTGTCGACGAGCGCCGACAGCAGCTCGACGTTCAACGCGTTTCGCTTCTCGGGACGGTCGAGAGTCAGCCGGAGGATCTCGCCGGAGACTTCGCTCTCGAGCACTGCCATAGGCTCCGTGGCGCGCCAGTGGAGTTATAGCTTGTCCCGGCGGGGCGAACTTTTTTGGTCGCGCCAATCCCCCGTAGCAACCATGACAGGCCGACGAAGGCGCCGGCAGCGCAACGAGTCCGGTAGCGGGAGGCTCTGACCGTGCCGACGAAATCCATAGCCGACCTGAAGGCACAGGTCGGCGAGTCACGCGAGACAGTCGAGGACCTGGCCGTCGAGGCGGGCAAGGTCGAGGAGTTCGCCAGAGCGGTCGGCGACGACAACCCCGCCCACCGGAACGCCGAGGCGGCCGGGGACCAGGGCTTCGAGGCGATTCCCGCGCCGCTGACCTTCCTCCGGACCTCGTACTTTCCGCGGCACCGTCCGCCCGGCATCGACGAGCGCTTCGGCTTCGACCTGGGCTTCCGTTCGGAGTACGTCGTCCACGGGGAACACGCCTACGAGTTCGAGCGGCCGGTCCGCGTCGGCGACGTCCTCTCGGGGACGACGACGCTGACCGACGTCTACCAGCGAGAGGGCGGCCGCGGCGGGACGATGACCTTCGCCGTCTTCGAGACGGCGTACCGCGACCAGGACGGCGACCTGGTCTGCACCGAGCGGCTGACCCGCATCGAGACGGGTGGAGCTATCGACGACGGGGCGGACGAAGAGGACGACGACGGCGACAGTGGCGACGACGGCGACGTGGACGGTGAGTCCGAATGACCGACGCACACGGAACCCGACTTACGGCGGCGGACGTGTCGGTGGGAGACGCGGCCCCCGAGGTAGTCATAGAGGACGTCGACCGGCAGGACTTCGTGCAGTACGCCGGTGCCAGCGGCGACTTCAACCCCATCCACTACGACGAGCCGTACGCGAAGGAAGCGGGCAACGAGAGCGTCTTCGGCCAGGGAATGCTGGTGGCTGGCTACGCCGCACACGCCGTCGCCGACTGGCTCGGCCTGGCGAACGTCACCCGCTACGAGGTGCGCTTCGAGACGCGCCTCTGGCCCGGCGACACCGTCACGGCCGGCGGCGAGATACTCGAGATCGAGCGCCACGCCGACGGGAGTGCCTCCGTCGTCGCCGACGTGTGGGTCACGAACCACGAGGACGCCGCGTTGCTCTCGGGAACAGTCGAGGCAGAACTGCCGGCGGAATAGGAAGAGCGTTCGATGCCGGGCGTCAGGACCGCTCCTCGCGGTGGGTTTCGATGCTCGTCCGCCAGTCGTCTGGGATCGAGGCTGACGAGCCGGTGTCGGGGTCGACGACTACCTGGACGGTCTCGGCGGCGGCGGCGAGGTCCCCGTCGGCGTAGATTTCGTAGGTCATGGGGAGGCTCGACCCGCCGAGGTCGCCGACGCGCAGTTCGACGCGGACGTCGTCGTCGATCTCGATCGACGAGCGGTACTCGATTTCGAGGCTGGCAAGGACGGTAGGAACGTCGGTCAGCGAGACGCCCAGGACAGAGTCGTAGAAGGCCGTTCGGGCCTCCTCGAGGTAGGTGGCGTAGACGGCGTTGTTGACGTGGCCCATCGTGTCTATGTCCCGGAATCGTGGCGTCACCGGAACGACGAACGGATTTTCCATACGGACTGGTGCTGGGCGGCTCCGGGCAAAAAGGTGACTCTCGACGGGTGAGACAGTTCGTAGTGATGTTCCGGTGTCGGGCCATCTAGTACAGCCAGAACGTCCCCGCGGAAACTAGTCTCTAGCCACACGAACCAGACGGCCAAAGAGGGGGTTTTAAGCGGGTCTAGTCCCAGGAATCAGGCATGGCTGCGACCGATCCAGTCGTCGTCGAAGCGGTACGAACACCACAGGGCAGACAGAACGGGGTCTTCCGCAACGTCAGGTCGGAGAACCTCTCCATCCCCCTGGTCAACGAAATCGTCACGGAGACCGGCCTCGCGGACGAAGACGTAGACGACGTCATGTGGGGCTGCGTCCGCCAGGTCAAAGAGCAGGGCAACAACATCGCCCGGAACATCGCCATCCTCTCGGAACTGGGCGAGTCGGTGCCGGGCACTACCATCGACCGGATGTGTGCCTCCTCGGCCCAGGCGATCATGAGCGCCTCCGACGCCATCCGGGCCGGAATGCGCGACTGCGTCGTCGCCGGCGGCGTCGAGAACATGACCCGGGTCCAGCGGGGTCACACGATGCACGACGTCCCCGGGATGGCCGAGCGCTACGACGTCGACGAACTCCAGATGGGGATGACCGCCGAGACCGTCGCCGAGCGCCACGACATCTCCCGCGAGGAGCAGGACGCCTACGGCGCACGCTCCCAGCAGCGGGCCGTCGCTGCGACGGAGGAAGGGAAGTTCGACGACGAAATCGTCCCGATACAGGGTCACGACGAGGACGGCAACGAGATCACCGTCACCGAGGACGAGGGGCTGCGCCCCGGCACGACCAAGGAATCGATTTCGGACCTCCCGCCGGCGTTCACGGAGGGTGGGAAGGTCACGGCCGGCAACTCCTCGCAGATCTCCGACGGCGCGTCTGCGGTGCTGGTTACCTCCAGGGCCTTCGCCAACGACCACGACCTGGAGATCATGGCCGAGGTGGGCTACAACAACGTCGCCGGCGTCGACCCCCAGGTCATGGGAATCGGGCCGGTCCCCGCCACCCGGGGCCTGATGGAGCGAGCGGGCACCTCCATCGAGGACTACGACCTGGTGGAACTGAACGAGGCCTTCGCCTCCCAGACGCTGTACTGCCAGCGGGAACTCGGCATTCCGGACGACATCTTCAACGTCAACGGCGGCGCCATCGCCATCGGCCACCCGCTGGGCGCCAGCGGCGCTCGGCTGCCGGTGACGCTCATCCACGAGATGCACCGCCGGGGGGCCGAGCGCGGCCTTTCGACGCAGTGTGTCGGCTACGGCCAGGGCGGCGCCATCGAATTCTATCTGCCCTGAGTCGGTAAAACGACTAGCGGGCTACGAGTAGTCCGGTTCGCGGCCTTCTGCGAACGCCGTCACGCTCTCCTCGAAGTCCTCGTGGCTGAAACACTGGTAGTTCAGCGCGTAGCGGTGCTCGATGCTCTCGCTCGTGGACTTGCCGTCGCTGTATCTGAGTGCTTCCTTGGTCCGGGCCAAAGCGTGGGGGCTCTTGTCGACGATGTCCGCGACCAGGTCGGCTGTGCGGGACTCGAGGCTCTCCGGGTCGACGGCGTCGACGAAGACGCCGGCTTCGGTGCCCTCCTCGGCCGAGAGTGCGTTGCCGGTGTAGCAGAGCTCCCGGACTCGGCCGTCGCTGAGGTGGCGAGAGAGCCGCTCAAAGGGAGGAGTGAGCGCCATCGTGATCTCGCTGAGCTTGAGTTCGGCGTTCGTCGCGGCGACGCGGAGGTCACAGCACATCGCCAGTTCGGAGCCGCCGCCGTGGGCCGGGCCGTTGAGAGCGGCGATTACGGGCAGCGGGAACGCTTCGACGCGGTCGTAGACTTCCTTGAACGACTGGAGGTAGGCCGCCAGCGCGTCGGGGTCGTCGGTGTGGCGGCCGAACTCGTGGACGTCGGCGCCGGCCGAGAATACCTCTCCCGCGCCGGTGACGACGACTGCTCGAACGTCGTCGCGGGCCTCGACCTCGTCGAGGGCACCCAGGACGTCTGCGAGCACCTCGGAGGAGAGGGCGTTTTTCGCCTCGGGGCGGTCGATCGTGAGCTGGGCGTACCTGTCCGTCGGATGCACCGCTGTCGTCACGGCCATACCCGGAAATCCGCGAGCAGAACCTTAAGCGTGGGGGACGATCACGGAGTGGGTGCGACGGTGACCGTGCGGTCAACCGGCCGCGAACAGCCAGAAAGCCCACCACACGTAGCCTGGCCTGACAGCCGACGTGGGTGGGGCTGAAAGGGGCCGGTCGTTGCGGTGGTCTGGCGACGCAAGCACTGCAGGCGACCGTAGGGAGCCAAAGCGCGCAGCGAGTCAGGGCGCCGCAACGACCGGGGGCTTTCTGGCTGTTATTGGCCACAGAACTACCGTCGAGCCCACAGAAAACACCACGTAGGGGCAACACTAATGGCACTCTCGACCCACCATCGAATCGCATGCCGAAGCAGTACTTCGAGGACTTCGCAGTCGGAGACTCGGCTGCGTCGATCGGTCGCACAGTCACGGAACACGACGTCTACGAGTTCGCCGGCCTCACCGGCAGCTACGGCGAGATCCACACCAACAAGGCCTACATGGAAGACTCGGGCTACGGCCACCGGCTCGTCCAGGGCGTCCTCCTCCTGACCTACGTCAACGGCTTCTCCACGATGCTCGAGTGGGAGCCAGAGACCATCGCCCTCTACGGTATCGACGGCGTCCGCTTCCTGAACGCCGTCAAGATCGACGAGACGGTCCACCTGGAGATGGAAGTGACCGACACGGAAGAGCGCAACGAGGACACCGGCGTGGTCACCTTCGACGCCACGCTCGTCAAAGACGACGGCGAGGAGGCGATGACCTGCGACTGGAAGCTGCTGGTCGGGCGGAAGTGAGGAACGGGGGTATTTTCGCGGTCAGTACGGGTCGAAGAGCGACGGTCGGGACAGCGACGCAGCGACGGCTTCAGAGGACTTCGCGCTCTTCTCCGAGCAGGCCCTCCGGCCGGTAGATGACGATGACGATGAGGAGGACGCCGATGAGCGCAAAGCGCAGCGAGGCGTACTGCGTGTCGGTGACGACGGGGGGTTCGACGAACCGCGAGGAGATGCGGATGCCGAAGATGACGGCCGTGCCAAGCAGCAGGCCCTTGATGCGGCGGTTGCCGCCGATGATCATCGCGATCCAGATGAGCAACAGCACCCGGATGTTGAACATGTTGGGCAGGATGCCGCCGTTGAACGTCGCCCAGAGCCCGCCGATCAGGCCCATGATGGCCGAGCCCAGCGCGAAGACGAGCACCTTGAACTTCAGCGTGTTCTTGCCGTTGACGCGGGCGACCAGTTCGTCGACGCGGATTGCCTGGAGGACGCGACCGAACGGCGAGTTGCCGACGCGATACGAGACGAAGATCACCGCCGGCAGGACGACCAGGCCGACCATGCCGAGCATGACCGCCGACTGGAGCAGCGGTTCCGCGTGGCCGGCGGGCTGGTCGAGGCTGATGAGCCCGAACGAGCCGCCGGTAATACCCTCAAGGTTCTCGACGGCGAACAGGACGGCCTCCGCGAAGGCGAACGTCACCAGCGCGAGGTAGACGTCGCTGACCCGCGTCGTGATGAGCGAGAGGAGGGCGCCGACGATAGTGACGACGACCACGCTGGCGAGCCAACCCACGTACCAGGGCAGCCCGAGGCCCATGCCGAACTGCGGGTCGACAGCCGTGAGAACGGCCGTCACGTAGGCCCCCAGTGCGAAGAAGCCGGTGACGCCGAAGTTCGGCAGGTCCGTGTAGCCGAACTGCAGGTCCAGCGCGAGGACGAGACAGGCGTACAGCAGGACCCGCACCAGCGTCTCGCTGGTGAAGATGAGGAGTCCCTCGCTGATCATGCGATGTCAGCCCTCCCTTCGCGCTGCCAGATGGTTGCAAGCCCCTCCGGGCGGACGAGCAGGACGCCGATGATCACCACGAGGGCGACGAAGACGGCCCACTGCGAGCCGAAGTACAGCGTCGTAAACTGGATCAGGACGCCGAGGACGAGCGAGCCGAGGAACGCTCCCCTGACGTCGCCCATGCCGCCGAAGATCATCGCGGCGAACAGGTGGGGCAGTATCTGCTGGCCCATGAACGGCGAGACGCCCTGCGCGGCGGCGGCCAGGATGCCGCCGAGGCCGGCGAAAGCGCCGGTGAACAGCCACATCCGTCGCGTGACGCTCTCCGTGTTGATGCCACGGGATTCGGCCAGGTCGGGGTTGGCCGCGATAGCTCGCAGCTTCCGCCCGAAGTCCGTGCGGTACAGCGTGTAGAGGAAGATGCCCAGCGAGAGCACGGCAATGCCGGCCGTCAACAGGTGCCGGGCCGTGACGATGGCGCCGGCCACGCGGTAGATCCCGCTGACCGGCAGCGGAAACAGGCGGTTGCCCGGGCCGGCGAAAAACTCCGTCGTGTACCGGAGCACGAAGTGCAGTCCGATGGCGCCCAGGAGCAGTCCGACCAGACCCTTGCCATACAGCGGCTTGAGGACCAGTTCGGCGGTCACGGCAGCGAGAAGCGCCGAGACGAGGACGCCGAGGGCGGCCGCCGGCAGGAACGGCAGGCCGACGAACGTGGCGCCCAGCGTGGTCATGGCCCCGATCATCATCAGTTCTCCCCACGCGAAGTGCAACACCTCCGTTATCTCGAAGACGACCGTCATTCCCATCGCGGCGACACCGATCATCGCACCGAAGGCTAACCCGAAGACGAGTGCCTGTATGATTGCCATTGACGCTCTACGCGTTATGGCGGGGGCAGTTTACTAAATCTTTCGGAGAACGCGGGGTGTCGGGCCGATAGCCCGGAGTATCGGGTGACGCCGCGTCACTCGACGACCCGGACGCTCAGCACGAAAAAGACCGCTCCGACGACGGCCGTCGCCGCCGCCACGCCGAACGGGACGACGTAGGTGCCCGTCGCTTCGTGCAACAGCCCGGTGAGATAGGGGCCGACGCTCCCGGCGAGGGCGAAAGAGATGCTGGTCATGCCCACCATCCGGCCGACGCTGTGGGCGGCAAACAGGTCCGCGACCATCGGGGAAAACAGCGAGCCGAGCGTGCCGTAGGCGTAGCCGAACGCCACCGCGATGGCCAGCAGGAGCGTCCCGGAGTCGACCGTCAGGACCGCGACCGGAATGGCCGCCATGACGAACGCCCCGGCGACCAGCAACGGCAGCCGACCCACGTGGTCCGAGAGGTAGCCCGAGCCGAACCGGCCGAGGATCGACACGCCGCCGACGATGCCCAGGCCCGTGGAGGCGACGGTCGCGGAGATACCGACGCTTTCTGCGAACGGCACGAGGTGGATGAACAACGTGTAGAAGGTGTAGAAGGCAAGCGAGAAACCGGTGAGCAGGAGCCAGAACGGCGGAGAGCGGAGGATGTCGGTCACCGAGAGACGGCTTTCGCCGGCGCCGGCGTTGGTGACGAGCGCCTCGCTCCGGCTGAGCCGGAGGACGACCGCCGTCAGGCTCAGGACGACGACGCTCGCGACGCCGAGGCCGACGTACACCATCCGCCAGTCGAACGCCTGCAACAGGGCGTTGGCGACCGGCGGCCCCACGAGGACGCCGGTCCCGATGCCGGCCGAGACGATGCCCAGCGCGAGGCCTCGGCGGTCGGTGAACCGCCGGGCGACTGTCGCGTAGAGGTTGATGAAGCAAACGCCGAAGCCGACCGCCAGCACGAGACCGTAGGCGACGAAGATTGCCAGGTAGGAGTCGGCAAGGGCGGTGCCGGCGATCCCCAGCGCCCAACAGCCGGCGCTAACAGCGGCAAGCCGCGAGGCGGGCTGGCGGTCCGCGACGAAGCCCACGACGGCAGCGACGCTGTACGAGACGACGGTGTTCGTCGAGAACAGCAGGGACGACCGGGTGCTGGTCACCTGGAACGTCCCGGCGATGGCGTCGAGGACGACGCTAAAGGAGTACGTGACGCCGTAGATGGAGGCGATACTCGCAGCGGCGAGCAAGCAGACTGCCCAGCGGTCGTAGGCAGCGAGCGCCGACTTGACGGCGGCGACGTGACTCGCGGTCTGACGACCGAGTGGCGAGGTGGGACCCGCCATCTACAGGTAGGACTGCTGGATCGTGCCGCTCTCGAGAAGTTCGTCGGCCGGACCCTCGTCGACGATCGAGCCGTTCTCCAGCAGGTAGGCCCGGTCGATGTGGTCGAGGATCTCCTCTTTCTGCTCGTTGACCAGCATCGCCTTCCCGGCGGACTGGAGCTGGGCCACCTTCTCGAAGATGTCCGAGACGAGGTTGGGCGCCAGGCCGTCGGAGGGCTCGTCGAGCAGGTAGAGGTCGGGGTCGATGATGACGCCACAGCCGATGGCGAGCATCTTGCGCTCGCCGCCGCTGAGGACCTGTGCCTTCTGGTCCTGGAGGTCCCGCAGCTTCGGGAACAGGTCGTACACCTCGTCGACCCGGCGTTCGTAGCCCTCGGGGTTGGCGAAGCTCGCCATCCGGAGGTTCTCCCGGACGGTGAGGTCCTGGAACACCGACTCGGTCTGGGCGACGTGGCCGATTCCCCGTCTGGCGCGCTGGTGGGGAGCCAGGTCGGTTATCTCCTCTCCCCGGTAGTGGATCTCCCCGCCGAACAGGTCGACCGTCCCGACGATCGTCTTCATGAACGTGGACTTGCCGGCGCCGTTAGCGCCGAGGACGCCCACCATCTCGCCGGCCTCGATCTCGATGGACATGTCGTGGACGATCTCCGCGTTACCGTAGCCGGCGTCGACGTGCTCGGTTCGCAGCATGGGGTCGTCGCTCACGCCTCGGCACCTCCCTTGATGTACAGTTCGCGCACCTCGGGGTCCTGGCTGACCGCCTCCGGCGAGCCCCGGGTGAGGAACCGACCGTTCGACAGCACGACCAGTTCGTCGCTAACCCGCTTTATCGCCTTGAGGTCGTGTTCGATGACGAGGAAGGAGGTTCCCTCCTCCTCGCGGATCCGTTCGATCTCGTCCAGGATGTCCGGCGCGAGTTCCGGGGCGACCCCGGCGAGCGGTTCGTCCAGCAGGACGAGGTCGGGGTCTGTCATCAGCGACCGACCGATCTCCAGCAGTTTCTGCTGGCCGCCGCTGAGTTCCCGGGCGTAGGCGTCTTTCATGTGGCTCAGGTCGACGGTCTCGAGGATGGCCTCGGCCCGGTCGCGGAGTTCGGCCTCCTGTTCGCGCATCGACTCCGGCTGGAGGATGGCGTTGTGGAGCCGTTCGCCCTGCTGGTCGTGAGGGGTCAACAGCATGTTCTGCATCACCGTCATGGTGTACAGCATCCGCGAGACCTGGAAGGTGCGGACGATGCCGTGATGGGAGATTTTCTCCGGCGTCATGCCGGTGACGTCCGTGCCTCGATGGACGACAGACCCGTCGTCCGGCTCGAGGACACCGCTGATACAGTTGAAGACCGTCGTCTTCCCGGCACCGTTCGGGCCGATCAGACCGACGATCTCGCCCTCGTCTACCGAGAGGCTGACGTCGGTCAGGGCTTCGACGCCCCCGAAGTGTTTCGTGATCCCGCGTGTCTCGAACATGAGTGGGTGACTTACCCGTAGACTTGCGTTCGAAGGTCGTCAACCTTCTGGAGCGGGACGGAGTCGATCGTCTTCAGCGACTTGTTGCTAGACACCTGTTTGACCTCGACCGCCGCCGAGACGTTGCCGTACTGGTCGAAGTTGGCGTTCGAGGTGGCGCCCTGGAAGTTGATCTCGTTGCCGGCCTCGAGTTCCGCTTTGCCCTTCTCGAAGGTCGAGACCTCAGTCCCGTCGGGTCGGGCGACCGGCCCGATACACTTCTCGATCGAGGTCCTGGTGATCTCGCCGTAGTCGCGCTTGGCCCGGACCATGGCGAGGGCCCCGACCATGCAGCTGTCCCACTGGCCGTACGTCCAGAGATTGGGTTCCTTGTCGGTGAACTCGGCGTACTGCTCGGTGAACTGCTCCTGGTTCGGACCACCGGGCGAAGAGATGGTACCGATGATCCCCTCGAGGTAGGGTTGCCAGTTCTCCTGGAGGTAACTGTCGTTGACGACGCCGGCGTTGGCGAAGATCTGGGCGTCAGTGTTGCTGTAGCCCAGCTGGTCGAACTGCTTCATGATGGTCGTGAAGCTGGTCGAGGCGGCCGCGATGAACACGACGTCGCCCGGATTGTTCTCGAAGATCTGTGTGAGTTCCGTCTGGAAGTTACCCTGGCCGCGCCGGAACTGGACGTCGTGGTTGACCGAGCCGCCCAGGGCCTCCCAGGCCTCCTTCATGGCCGAGTAGTTGCTTGACTCGCCCTGGGTCGAGCCGTGGAGGAACGAGATGGAGTTGTAGCCCTTCTCCTCCTGGAGCCAGTACGCCCCGCCGAGGTTCTTGTTCGTGTCGCTTGGCACCGTCCGCCAGACCCACTGGTCGTCCGAGACCTCCTTGGGCGTGTTCATGTCTCCGCCCTTCGTGTTGAGGAACGTCGACCCGGGCCAGCCCGACAGCATCGGCACCTGCTGGGTCTGGATGGTGTCCCACAGCGGTGGGATCGTCGAGGACTGCATCCCGAACAGGATCAGGGCGTTGTCGACGTTGACCAGTTGGTTCATCGCCGGGCGGGCCTCCTCGACGGACCAGCCGGAGTTCTCGACTTTGATCTTCAGGTCGCGCCCGTCGATGCCGCCGGCGTCGTTTACCTGCTTCTCGGCGAGTTTGATCGCGTCGACCACTGGCGGGACGAGCGACGAGTACTTGCCCGAAAGCCCCTGGGGTGCACCGGTGACGAGCGGTCCGGACCCGCCACCGCCGCCGTCAGACCCGTCGGAGCCGTCACCGCCATCACTGCCTCCGTCGCCGCCGTCACCGCCTGAACAGCCGGCGAGGCCTCCGAGGATGCCGATCGAACCGATACCCTTCAAGACGCTACGCCTATCCGATTCTGGGATGGGCATGTTCTACCACACCGATACGACTTACAAATAGTTTTTGTTATACTGATCGACAGGTTACCGAACCCGGAGCAGCCGTGCCAAGATTAATATACTATTGGCCAAAACGGTCGGTCAATGCTGTCCGACACGCGAGTCGTCACAGTCACTGGTTTCCTCGCCGGTCCCCTCGCCGCACGGATCCTCGGTGACATGGGCGCCGACGTGATCAAAGTCGAGAACCCCGACGGGGGCGACCCCTACCGCTACCTGAAACACCACTACGACGAGGGCGTCCCCGAGGACCTGACCTACCGCTTCCTCCAGTACAACCGGGGCAAGGAGAGCATCGCCCTCGACCTGACGAGCGACGAGGGGAGCGAGGTGTTCGAGGCCCTACTCGAAGACGCCGACGTGTTGATCCAGAACCTCGGGCCGGGTGCGATGGAGACGTTCGGCTTCGGCCCCGAGCGCGTCGCGGAGATAAACGACGACATAGTCAACTGCGCCATCTCGGGCTACGGCGCCACTGGCCCGTACCAGGACCGGCCCGCGATGGACGGCATCATTCAGGCGATGAGCGGCCTCGTCGACCAGAACGCCGCCGACGCGGGCCAGCCCGTCTACACCGGTATCTTCCTGGCGGACATCGTCGGCGGCCTGTACGCCGCTATCTCCGTCCTCGGCGCGCTCGCCGGGAACACCGACGGCGAGTACATCGACCTCTCGCTTTTGGACGCCCTCGTCTCCCTCCTGAACCACGAGGCGGCCGAGTACTCCTCGAAGGGCAGCGCCCCACCCCGGATTCGGTCGAGCATCACGCCCCACGGCGTCTTCGAGACGGCCGACGGCGCCATCGCGATGAACCTCCGGAACGACAACTGGCCCACCTTCTGTGAGATCCTCGGCTTCACGGACTGGGCGACCTCCGGGGAGTTCGACGACGCCGACGTCCGCCGCGAACACCGCGAGGAGGTCGTCTCTCGCGTCAAGGAGCGCCTCCAGGAGCGGCCGACCGACGACTGGCTCGACCCCATGCTCGACGCCGGTCTGCTCGTCGCCCCCGTCATCAGCGTCGACGAGGCCTTCGAACACGAGCAGTTGCTCCACCGGGGCATGGTCGAGCAGGCCACTCACGGGGCAGTGGGCGACGTCGTCCAGTTGCCCTACCCCGGCGTGTTCTCGAACGCCGACGTCGGGACGGCCGACGAGGCGCCGCGCCTCGGCGAAGACTCCGAAGCCGTCCTGCGGGGGCTCGGCTACGACGAGGACGCCATCGCGGACCTCCGGGCCGACGGCGTCGTCGAGTCGGCCGACTGATCACCAACGTTTAACTCGGTCTCCGTCCTTGGTCCGGCTGTCATGTACGTAGCCGTACTCGGAGCCGGCACTATGGGCCACGGCATCGCACAGGTCACCGCCATGGCGGGCCACGAAGTCACCGTCCGCGACGTCGACGAGGACGTTCTGGAAGACGGGCTCGAGAGCGTCCGCGACAACCTCGCCGGCGGCGTCGAGCGCGACAAGGTCACGCAGGACGAAATGGACGCGACCCTCGAGCGTCTCTCGGGCACGCTCTCGCTGGAAGAAGCCGTCGCGGACGCCGACCTGGTGATCGAGGCCGTCCCCGAGAACATGGACCTCAAGCAGGACATCTTCGGCGACGTGGAGGCCCTCGTAGGCGAGGACACCATCATCGGGACGAACACCTCCTCGCTGTCGGTGACCGAGATAGCGAGCGCCCTCGAAACGCCCGAGCGGGCCATCGGCTTTCACTTCTTCAACCCCGTCCACATCATGGAACTGGTCGAGGTCGTCGTCGCCGAGCAGACGGGCGACGCGACGCTCGACTTCGCGGAGGAGTTCGTCGAGGACATCCAGAAGACGGCCGTCACGGTCGAAGACGCTCCGGGCTTTGCTTCCTCGCGGCTCGGCATCGCGCTGGGCGTCGAGGCCGTCCGGATGGTCCAGGAGGGTGTCGCCACGCCCGAGGACATCGACACGGCGATGGAACTGGGGTACAACCACCCGATGGGACCGCTGGAGCTGGGCGATCTCGTCGGTCTAGACGTCCGGCTGGACATCCTGGAGTACATGCGAGAGGAACTCGGCGAGCGCTTCAGGCCGCCCCAGGCGCTCAAGCGGAAGGTCCGTGCCGGTAACCTGGGCAAGAAGACCGGCGAGGGCTTCTACGTCTGGGAGGACGGCGAGAAAGTCGGCATGGCCGACGACTATCGGTAGTTGAGGGTGAGTTCGATCTGGTTGGCAGCGCCGAGGACCTGCTGTGGGAGTTCCTCGCGGAAGCGCTCTTTCTCGATGCGGTGTGACGGGCCGGACACGGAGACTGCGCCGCGAACCTCGTCGTCAGTGATCACCGGCGCGGCCACCGCCCGGAGGCCGTCGACTGTTTCGCCGTCGTTGAGCGAGTAGCCCCGGTCGCGGATCTCGGCCAGTTCCTCCGCCAGGTCCTCGCGGTCCGACAGCGTGTTCTCGGTCAGCGGTTCGAGGCCGTGTTCGTCGATAATTTCGTCGACGCGTTCTCCGGGTAGGTGCGCGAGAATCGTCTTGCCGGCGGCGGTCTGGTGCAGCGGCGAGCGCCAGCCCATCCGGCCGACCGTCTGGACTGCCTTCTCGCCCGTCCGCCGGACGATGACCGCGCTCCGGCCGTTCTCCTCGACGTAGTACCAGACGACCTCGCCGGTCTCCTCCGCGAGGGTATCCAGGATCGGCTCGGCGATCTCGGCGGTCTCGTACCGGTTCCTTGCGTGCATCCCGTGGTTGAGAAACTCCAGGCCGACGTAGTACGTGCCGTCCTCGTGACGGACGTAGTCTCGCTTGTGCAGCGTCGAGAGGTAGTCGTAGACGGTGCTGAGGGACTTGTCCACCTCGTCGGCCACGTCCGACGCCGTCGCGCCCTCTTCCCGCTGGATGACCTCGACGATGTCGAACACCGTCTCCACCGAACCGATCGTGCGGGTGTTGTCGGATTGGGCCATTTTGTGATACTGTAACATAGACCGATCGGGATAACGGTTCCGGTGGCAAACGGGCCTCACCGGCCCCGAACAGCGCCCCAACCCGGTATGGAGTTCGAACGGGCACCACTCGCGGATTCACTGCGTGGACGAGCGGTGTGACCGTCTCACGTTCAGTTCCCGGTGATTCCGACAATATCGGAGCGGTTCGTGCCGACGGGCCCGGAAACCGGTTGCGGCCGGTTCGGATGTGACACACCCGGCCTCGACGAGAGGCTCCATTGGCCGATAAACGGCACAGTGTCGACGAAAACCGTGCGACGGATTGACAGCGTGGGCGGCGGCCATTTCGATATACCTGGAACAGGCTGCCGGTCGGAGTATCGTTACACGCCTATTGGTGTAACGGGAAGCGGCGTGACAGCCGTACGTTCGTAATGGACCTGCAGGTAGACCAGCGCAACGAGGGGTCGTCGGATCGCAGTGTTCCGAAGAACGCGAGTGGCGCGTCGACGAACGGGGCGAATGCGGCGCCCTCGTTCCCGCTCGACGGAGTTTCGATATTGTACGAACCGATTTCGGCCGCCACAGCGCACTGTAGCGGTCCCACTCCGGGCGAAACAGGAGACTGAGGCGGATGAGCGTCGACCGGCCCACGACGAAACGGCCACACCGTTCCGACACTGTACGAACGTCTATTGTGATCGCGTCTCACGGATCGCGGCGCGGCCCACCAGTACACTTTTACTGATTCGAGCGTCAGTCGGTGGTATGCCGAGCGAGTCACTGAAAACGGTCGAGTGGTCGTTGGACGACGAGACCGGGATAGCGACGGTGTTGCTGAACCGGCCGGACGCGCTAAACGCCCTGTCGAGCCAGTTGCGCGAAGACGTCGTCAGCGCGTTCGAGACGTTCGAAGAACTCGACGAGGAGGCAGACGGCGTCGCCGTCCGGGCCGTAATACTCGAGGGAGCCGGCGAGAAGGCGTTCTGTGCCGGTGCGGACATCAACGAGTTCGCCGAGCGCCAGACGGGCACGTTCGAGATGAGTCCGGTCATGACCGTCGCCGAGGAGTTTGCGGCACCGGTCATCGCAAAGGTCGACGGCTACTGCCTCGGCGGGGGGCTGGAAGTGGCCCTGTCGTGTGACTTCCGGTTCGCCAGCGAGGACGCCCTCTTTGGCTCCGCCGAAGTCGACCTCGGACTGATCCCCGGCGGAGGCGCGACCCAGCGTCTGGCCGAACTCGTCGGGCCGAGTCGGGCCAAGCGCCTGACGATGACCGGCGAGAAGATCAGCGCAGCGACGGCCGCCGAAGACGGTATCGTCAACGAGGTCGTTCCCGGCGACGAACTCGACGACGCCGTCCAGGAGTTCGCGGAGGAACTGGCCGGCCAGCCGCCGCTCTCGCTCCGGTCGCTGAAAGACGTCATCAACCGCTCCCAGGAAGTCGGTCTGGCGGAGGGGCGGCGGTACGAACACCGCGTGTTCGACATCCTCCATGAAACTGAAGACTCCGAGGAGGGCGCGGCGGCCTTCGCGGAGGACCGCGAGCCCGAGTGGCAGGGCAAATGAGCCACGCTCCGCTCGAAGGCATCACCGTCGTCGACTGCGGTCAGGCCATCGCCGGCCCGGTCTGTGCGACCTACCTGAGTGACCTCGGCGCCGACGTCGTCAAGGTCGAGCGGCCAAGCGGCGACGTCTACCGCGTCGACCGACGGGAGAAGGGCGGCGCGGCGTTCAATCCGCCGTTCGAGCACGTCAACCGCAACAAGCGGTCGCTCTGCGTCGACCTCAAGTCGCCGGACGGCGTGGCGACGCTGTACGACCTCGTCGCGGAGGCGGACGTGTTCGTCCAGAACTGGCCGCCGGGCGTCGCCGAAGCCCTGGAGGTCGACTACGAGACGCTACGGGACCTGAACGACGACCTGGTGTACGTCCACGTGACGGGCTACGGCGAGGAGGGGCCTATGGCCCACAAGCCGGCGATGGACACCATCATCCAGCACGTCTCCGGCCTGTCGAGCCTGCTGGGCTACGACGGCGGGGAGCCGCCGATTCGCGCCCAGTCGTCACTGGCCGACTACTACGCCGGCTGTCACGCCGCCATCAGCGCCCTGGGTGCCCTCTTTCACCGGGAAGTCAACGACGGCGGCGGCCAGGAGATCGACGTCTCGATGCTCGAATCGCTGATGCACAACATGGACGGCGCCTTCGAGTACTACAACAACCTCGGCGAGGTCCCCGAACACGGCGGCCGGAACGCCTTCTTCAACTCGGACATGCTGTACGGCGCGGCGGAGGCGGCCGATGGCTGGGTCTGCGTGGCACTCCTCCTGTACTCCGACCGCGTCTGGGAGGCCTGCTGTGAACTGATCGGCCGCGAGGACCTGCTCGAGGACCCGAAATACGAGACCGACGACGGCCGACTCGACGACGCGGCCGAGCTCACCGCGCTGTTCGAGGAGTGGCTGGCCGACCAGCCGGCCGACGAAGCCGTCGAGACGCTGAACGAGGCGGGCATCCCCGCCGCCCACCACCGGACTGTCGCCGAGGCCGCCGAACTGGACCAGGTCGAAGCACGCGACGTGTTCGAGGAGGTGCCCCACCCGACGCTTGGGACGATCACGCTCACCGGGACGCCGCTGTCACTCTCCGAGACACCCCCCGTTTCGGCTACCCACGCCCCGGTTCTGGGCGAGCACAACGAGGAGGTCCTGGCGGACCTGGGCTACGACGCCGACGAAATCGAGGAACTCAGCGCGGCTGGCGTGCTCCGGCGGCCCGCCGAGTGAGGCTGGCGGCCGTGAGGGGTCAAACTACCGTCCCGAGCCGACAGGATTACGGTGTCACGCAGTGACTCGGCACACATGTCGTCCCAGCAGGCAGTGTACGTAGCGGGTGCCTTCGAGCATCCGACGCGGGAGTCGCCGGACAAGTCGACGATGCAGTTGCACGCCGAAGTGGCGAAGGGAGCCCTGGCGGACGCCGGCGTCGAGAAGTCGGCCGTCGACGCCTTCTTCAGCGCCGGCGTCCCGGAGTTCGAATACGGCCTGACGCCGCTGCTCCTCACCGATTACCTCGGCCTCGACGTAAGCCACGCCGACACGACCGACTACGGTGGGTCGTCGTACGTCAGCCACGTCGGCCACGCCGCGTCGGCCATCCGCGACGGCAAGTGCGACGTCGCCCTCGTCACTCTGGCCGGTCGGCCCCGGTCCCGGAACCAGAACACGGGGTCCGGCGTCCGGAAGCTGCGGTCGATGCAAGACAGCTTCGAACGGATATACGGTGCGAACAACCTGACCATGTACGGCATGGCCGCCCGGCGTCACGTGGCCGAGTTCGGCACCACCGCCGAGCAGTTGGCCGAAATCCGCGTCGCCGCCAGCCAGCACGCCCAGCACAACGAGAACGCGATGTACCGGGACCCGGTGACGGTCGAGGACGTCGTCGACTCCCGCGTCGTCGCCGACCCGCTCCACCTCCTCGATTGCTGTCTCATCTCCGACGGCGGCGGGGCGCTGGTCGTCGTCTCGGAGGAAGTGCGGAAGGACCTCGAAAGAGAATGCGTCGAGGTGCTGGGCCACGGCGAGGCGCCGGGCCACCACGAGGCCGGTCGCATCGACCTGACCCACACCGCCGCCCAAAAGTCGGGCCAGCGGGCCTACGAGGAGGCCGGCGTCGGCCCGGAGGACGTCGACTACGCCTCCATCTACGACTCCTTTACCATCACCGTCCTGGAGGCAATCGAGGACCTGGGCTTTTGCGAGAAGGGCGAGGGCGGCGCGTTCGTCGAGGGCGGCACCCTCCAGGCGCCGGACGGCGACCTGCCGTTCAACACCGACGGCGGCGGTCTGTGCTCGAATCATCCCGCGAACCGCGGCGGGATGACGAAGGTCATCGAGGCGGTTCGACAGCTCCGCGGCGAGGCCAACGACCCCGTCCAGGTCGATGCCGACGTGGCCCTGGCCCACGGCACCGGCGGGAGCATCGGGACGCGCCACGGCGCCGCGACGGTCGTCCTCGGGAGGGCGGGTCGGTGACCTGGGAGCCCCGGCCGATCCCCGAGGTAACTCCCGAGACGGCGCCCTACTGGGAGGCTGCGGCGGAGGGTCGGTTGCTGGTCAGGGAGTGCCCGGACTGCGGGCTGGTCTTTCACTATCCCCGGGCGCTGTGTCCCGACTGCTTTGCCGAGGCTGAGTGGAAGGAGGCCGCCGGGACCGGCGAGATCTACTCCTACTCGGCGACGGAGAGTGCAGACGGGTGGCCCGAGGAGGCGCTGCCGCTGGTGGTCGCCTACGTGGAACTCGACGAGGGGCCCCGGATGCTTACGAACGTGCACGCCGACCCGGCGGACCTCGAAGTCGGGATGGCCGTCGAGGTGACCTTCGTCGAGACGGACGAGTCGGACGTGGCGATTCCGGTGTTCGTGTCGTTCGAGTCGTGAACTATTGGGCAGCAGCAATCGAGAACAGCCAGAAAGCCCCCGGTCGCTGGGCGAGGGTAACGACGCAAGCAGCGAGGGACCAAGGTCCCTCGGGCCGTGCGAACGGCGGCTTCGCTGCGGTGAGCAGACACCGTAGCGAACGGAGTGAGGCCGAGGAGCGCAGCGAGCCCCCCGAGTCGAGACGCTCGGGGCTTTCAGCCAGTCTCCTCGCGAATTGGTGGCTAGCGAGTTCCTCGAGTCGGCCCAACGTTTAAGCAGCGGTCACACGATCACCATTCATGGAGTTCGAGCCGACCGAGGAACAGCGGCTGATCCGCCAGAGCGCCCGCCAGATAGCCGAATCCGAGTTCGCCGACGAACCGTTTCCCGACCCCGGCGAGGGTCACCCCTGGGAGTACGGCCGGACCCTGGCCGAGCAGGGCATGCTGGGCATCAGCCTCCCCTCGGAGTACGGCGGCGAGGGCATGAGCGCCACCGACGCCGTCCTGGCGATGCAGGGCGTCGGCGACGTCAGCCCGGTCGCCGCGACGACCATCCACATGGCCAGCTTCGGCCCCCCGCGAGCCATCGCCGAGTTCGGCGACGAAGAGCTCAAGAACCGATACCTCCCGCCGGTCACGGCAGGGGATTCCATCATCGCCATCGCGATGAGTGAACCCCAGGCCGG